>CALFSY010000071.1 GCA_937916365.1 uncultured Jannaschia sp.
CTGCGGCATTGGATGCAGAGATTAAAAAATCCGCCCGCCCCATCGCCGTGCGTATTGGCAGATTCAGGATCATTTGATCCGTGGTCATGTTTGTGCGTCTTTATCACGCGCGGGAACAATCTGTGCGGTTGCGCCTTGGTAAAGCAGGCCCTGTCGATATTTTTCAGAGGCAAAGCGCACCAATACCCCGATGGCCGCTGCAACCGGCACGGCAACCAACAATCCCACAAATCCAAACAAGGCCCCAAATGCCGATAACGCAAACAACAACCAAACAGGATGCAAACCCACGTAGGATCCCACCAATTTGGGCGTTAGGATGTTGCCCTCAATCAGTTGACCAAATTGAAAGATTGCCGCGACAATTACAATCATCCACCAATCGCCCCAAAATTGAAACAACGCCAACCCCACCGACAAAACCCCACCGACCAACGCCCCCACATAGGGAATAAATGTCAAAAGCCCCGCGATAAAGCCCGCCACCAACCCGAATTGCAGCCCAACAATCATCAACGCGGCGGCATAAAACGTGCCTAAAATCAAACACACAGTGCCCTGTCCACGCACAAAGCTGGCCAATGTGTGGTCAATATCGCGCGCCAGACGGCGAATGGTGGGTTGATGGTCACGCGGTAACAAATCGTCGATATGGGCGATCATCCGATCCCAATCCAACAGCATATAAAACGCCACAACCGGCACGATCACAATAAATACAACTACATTTACCAGATTTAAGGCGGAATTCAAAACACCCTGCACCAATTCTGCGCCGCGGTCTTGAATGGTTTGGCCCAAACCATTCAAAGATTGCCGCAGGGGCGATGTTTCATCAACAAGACCGGGGAAACGTTCGGTCAAAATACTGCGAAGGTATTCAAAATGTGTTGGGATCACCTGTGCCAGATCGTTGGCTTGTTGGATCAATAAGGGGATTATAACCAACCCTGCCAAGGCAAGGATGGCAACCAAAACAACAGACACGATTATTGTGGCGATCAAGCGGCTACACCCCGCCCGTTCCAACCGATCAGCAACAGGGTCCAGGAAATAAGCAATCGCCCCGCCCACGACAAAGGGCAAGATAACGTTGCCCAATGCCCAAAGCATGGTCAAAAATACCGCGGCGGCAAGTCCCCAATACAGCATTTGTTGACGGATAGGCAGCGCCATGGCAACATCCCTTTCATATCGCCCAGTTGGGTGATTTCTTCATAGGTCTAAGATACATATTATGCCCGTGTTGTGCGAATAAAACCAAGGATGTCGCGCGCAGCTGATGGAATATGCGTGCCGGGGCCGAAAATCGCGCTAACGCCGGCGTCTTTCAAAAACGCATAATCCTGTTGCGGGATCACGCCACCACAGATTACAATAATATCACCCGCATTTTGGGCCTTTAGCGCAGCAATCAATTTGGGGGCCAGGGTTTTGTGCCCGGCGGCTTGGCTGGAAATACCCACCACGTGCACATCATTGTCGATCGCGTCTTGTGCGGCCTCTTCTGGGGTTTGGAACAGGGGGCCAACATCCACGTCAAAGCCAATATCGGCAAAGGCCGTGGCGATGATTTTTGCGCCCCGATCATGGCCGTCTTGGCCCATTTTCACCACCAACATGCGGGGGCGGCGGCCCTCTTCCTCGGCGAAGGTGGCGACATCTTTTTGAATCGCCAGAAAATCTGCATCGCCCTCATAGGCCGCGCCATAAATCCCGGCCAGTGTTTTAACCTCGGCCCTATGGCGGCCAAATACGTTTTCCATCGCTTGGCTGATTTCGCCTACTGTTGCGCGGGCGCGGGCGGCCTCGACCGCCGCGGCCAACAGGTTACCATCCCCTTTTGCCGCCTCTTCCAGCGCCGCCAGCGCCGCTGTGCACGCCGCCGCATCGCGGCTTTTGCGCACATGGTCTAACCGTGCCAGTTGCGCCGCGCGCACGGTGTCGGTGTCAATATCCAAAATATCGATGGGGTCCTCAACCTCTTTGCGGTATTTATTGACCCCCACAATCACCTGTTCGCTGCGGTCGATCATGGCCTGGCGTTTGGCGGCACTTTCCTCAATCCGTAGTTTGGGTAAGCCGTTGGTTACCGCTTTGGTCATACCGCCTATATCTTCGACCTCTTCTATCAATTCCCAGGCCTTTTCGACCAAATCGTTTGTCAGGCTTTCTACATAATATGACCCCGCTAGGGGATCGACAGTTTTGGTAACGCCTGTTTCCTCTTGCAAGATAAGTTGCGTGTTGCGTGCGATGCGGGCGGAAAATTCGGTGGGCAGGGCGATGGCCTCATCAAAGCTATTGGTGTGCAGGGATTGTGTGCCACCCAAAACTGCGCTCATCGCCTCATAGGCGGTGCGGACAATATTGTTATAGGGGTCTTGTTCGGTCAAACTAACGCCGCTGGTTTGGCAATGAGTGCGCAACATTTTTGAGCGGTCCGATTGCGCGCCAAGATCGGTCATAATCCGATGCCACAGCGTGCGCGCGGCGCGCAGTTTGGCAATTTCCATGAAAAAATTCATGCCGATGGCGAAAAAGAAACTCAACCGTCCGGCAAACGCATCCACATCCAAGCCCGCGTTGATCGCTGCGCGCACATATTCGCGCCCATCGGCCAAGGTGTAGGCCAGTTCCTGAACCAACGTCGCGCCGGCCTCTTGCATATGATAGCCCGAGATCGAGATCGAGTTGAATTTCGGCATATTTGCCGAGGTATAGGCAATAATGTCTGAGACAATCCGCATGGAGGGAACGGGCGGATAAATATAGGTGTTACGGACCATAAACTCCTTCAAAATATCGTTTTGAATGGTGCCCGAGAGCAGCGCCTGATCGTGACCTTGTTCTTGGCCTGCGACAACAAAGCTGGCCAGCACGGGGATCACCGCGCCATTCATCGTCATGGACACCGACACCTGATCCAACGGGATACCATCAAACAGGATTTTCATATCCTCGACACTGTCAATCGCCACACCGGCCTTTCCCACATCGCCCACCACGCGGGGATGGTCACTGTCGTATCCGCGGTGCGTGGCCAGATCGAAGGCAACCGAGACACCCTGTTGCCCAGCGGCAAGTGCTTTGCGATAAAAGGCGTTTGAGGCCTCGGCGGTGGAGAAGCCTGCATATTGGCGAATGGTCCACGGGCGGCCGGTATACATGGTTGCACGCACCCCACGGGTGAATGGTGCAACACCTGGCACCCCATCCATGTGCGGTAAATTGGCGACATCCCCGGCGGTATATAGGGGTTTGACAGAAATACCTTCCAACGTATCCCAGGCCAGGGTGTCGGGATCATCTCCCTTCAATTCTTGTGTCGCCTGTTTGCGCCAGGCTTCAATATTGTTCGTCATTGCGATATTGCTCCTTGGCTTGTCTTTTGCACGTTTTATAGCTGTGCCAACATGAATGCAGAAGAGGCACGTTTACGTGCGCAAGACTTCGCATTTGCACACTTTATACCTATATGTGCCGGAAATGGAGAAAACATGCGACCCGTTCTTTATTTCGCACTTTGTGCCATGATTTGGGTTTCCGCCGGATCGGCACAAGAAACCGATAACACCCCAGCCGTATTGCCAAATTCCACTGGATCAGTGGTCGAAGCAACCTCACAATCGGCACAACCAATGATACCTCGTGATGCGGCGGACCTAATGCTTGAGGAATTTCAGTGGATTGCCCGCCCGATCATCGTTTTTGCCGATACCCCCGCCGACCCTCGTTTCATTGAACAAATGGAGCTTTTGGAGGCGCGCCCTGCGCCGTTGCTGGAACGGGATGTCGTGGTCATTGTCGATACCGATCCAGCGGCACGGTCGGCCATTCGCACGGCATTGCGCCCGCGTGGGTTTGCTTTGGTAATCATGCAAAAAGACGGCAATGTGGGTGTCCGCCGCCCATCCCCCCGCAATGTGCGCGAAATCGTTCGCGCCATTGATAATTTTTCTTTGCGGCAAGAAGAAATTCGCAACGGCAGCTAATTCAAACCATAACGATACTATGTCGGTATATCGTTTGGACCTTGACGGATTTGCCCATGGTCGATACCACCCACCAAGCGTCGGGCGACGTGCTGCAAGGTGCGGCAGCGGACTGTAACTCCGCCGGGGAGACCCATGCCTGGTTCGATTCCAGGGTCGCCCACCATAATTGAATTTTGGTTTG
>CALFSY010000072.1 GCA_937916365.1 uncultured Jannaschia sp.
GGTGACGTGGGCCAGACGCATGCCGCGGTCATAGCCATACACCCGCTGCGCCCCCGCCCCGGGCAGGCCCGCCAAAACCTCCATCGCGTTGCTGTAGGTGTGCAGATCGTCGCCCAGGGGCGCCGCGCCCGCCATGGCACCGGCGGTTTGGGAGATCAATTCGTTTGACGCGCCATAGGTTTGGAAGAGGGCGAAGCCTTTTTCACTGTGGCGTGCGGTTTCGTTTGCGGCGGGGTTATGGGTAAAATCAAGCGGCGCCTGGTTTTGGAACGCAACCGATTTCGGCAACCCGCCGGGGGAAAACACATATTTGGCCAGCAGATCATCGCTGCTCAATTTAACACGCTGGCCGGTTATAGTGTCATAATCATGGGCTATGATACGCCCGTTTATGGTTTCTTTGATCAGGTATCCCGCGTCATCATATTGAAATTCAAGGCGATGGTCCGCGTTTTCAACTTTTATCAGCCTGTCGGAAGCATCATAATCGAACGCCAGTGTTTCAAGTGGGGCAATCGTGGATGGTATATCGAATGTTTTTGCGATGGTGGCGGGCGCATCGGCGTCTTTCGGGGGGGCATACACCTCTTCCTGGATGAGGCGTTGAAAATCGTCATAGGCAAAAGCGTGAATATGCCCGTTCGGCATAGCCACGCGCGCAACCAGGCCTTGGTCGTTATAGGTGATCCGTTTTTTGCGGCCCAGAAAATCGGTTTCTTGCACCACCTGACCCATGGCGTTATAGGTAAACTGATAGGTATCCCCGTTGGGGTTGGTTACCGATTGCAGGCGCGTGCGGTCATCATATTGCAATGCAACACGCCCCCCATCGGCCCGTGTAACATTGCGCAATAGATCAAACGCATCATAATTATAGGTTTCAATTTCGCCCGCGATGTTTTCGCGTTTGCTTAACAACCCTTCGCTATTGTATTCAAACAACGCCTCGGCCGCGTTCGGATACCGATGTTTGGTCAACGCGCCGCGTGGATTAACCGCCCCGGCAACATAACCAAAACCATGGGTGACACCACGCCCATCCTGATGCGATGCAACGCGGCCAAAGACATCATGTTTAAGAAAAACAACATGGCCGTCGGGGTTTTTCACCTCGCATAAACGATTGTTTTCGTCATAGCGATAGATGAATTGAGCTTGGTCAGCATCACGTTCCACGCGCAGAAGATTTCCCCGCGCATCATAGCGATATTTGGTTATACTTTCATCGTGTTCGATGTGTTTGATTAGATTGCCTGACGTATCATATTCAAAACGCTCAGATTTACCATCAAAATAGGTGATTTGAATTAGGCGGTTGTCGTCATCATAGTCTTGGATATAGGTGCGCCCATTTGAATGTTTGGCTTTGATTAAGCTACCAAATTCATTGTATTCATAATCAATTTCTGATCCATCGGGGGAAATATCTTGAATTTTCTGATCATGTGCGTCCCAATTTTGGGATGTGATTTTCCCATTAGGATCAATCATTTTTGTAACAAGATTATTGGAATTATAAAAATACTGGTATACGTGTGTATTATTTTCATAGAAAACCGAGCGCTTTTCATCCGGATAATATTCAAAGCGGTCACAATAATATCCCTGTGCCGTTGATACGTGTGTGACACGGTTTTCGCGATCAAGTTGATAACGCACATCAGTTTTATCAGTGTCATACCAACGTGTTACATACCCAGCGTTATTGTATTCATAAAATATTTTCCCGAATTGAAAGCTATCAAAGCTGGTGGCATATCCTGCATTATTATAAGAAACGGATAGCAAATTTTGTGTATCGCTTTTATCGTGCAATATAATTTTCTCAATACCGTTTTTACAACATTGGATAGATAATTCAAAACCATCTGAATGAGTAATTCGTTTAAGATTTTCACCATCATAAGAAAAGGTAATAAAATTTCCATTTTCATCTGTAATTTTGCTTAGATATTTAATATCTTTGAAACCTGCCGAAAACTCATGTGTGAGATTACTGTTATAATCCTTAAGGTAAAGTGTGCTTTCTTTGTGACCAGAAAGATGATATTGTGGTGCTTTCAAATTGGTTGCGGAGATTTCTGAATTTGGAGTATAAAATTCGATCTCTTGACCATCATCTGCCAAAAATTGAGTCGTTTCTTCATTCACAAGCAAACGAATAGACCAACTATCAATCCACTTTTTACCAAACCCACCTTTATTCGATGAAAAGGGAGCATAATACCTAGAAAGATGTAAAGGAATAGTTCCCGGTAAAAAAAGAATGTCACGATCATCTACGAATTCGCCAGTTACAACGTTGACCGGATCACTGCATGATGGACAATTTTTTTTGCTATTATTTTTAGTTTTATTTGATCTAGTATTCCTTAGGTTCTGCCTATTACCTCTAGTATGAGAGCGTTTAGTATGAGAGCGTTGCTTCTTCCCACGTGGTAAAGGAATATAATTAGCGACAACGGCCGTCCATCTTAACCATTTCGGGACACTGCTTTCAATAGGAAGAGCAGGAGAAGCTGTTGCCTGTGTGATATAAATCGTGGAACAACAATCATTGATATTGCCGTCACACGTAGTTTGATGCCCCAATCGTGAAATTGGTTTGTTATTTGCAAAAACTGTTTCGGCGCCTTCAGCACAGGCATGTTTTCCATTGTATGGCCCTGTTGGATGATCAGAACACTCAATTTGATCCCCTTGTCTGGCGACTTTTTCATTTTCGAAAAAGACATTGGGAGAGCCTTGGATGATCATCCCCTTGTTTGACCCATATTGTGATAAGGCCGCCGCCGCGCCGCCAACAAAACCACCAGCCAAACCACCGGCAGCAGCCGCACCGACAGCCACAACAAGAGCTGCGCCACCAGTCGCCACAATCAAAGCCCCCACTGCTATTGCGGCAGCTGCGCCTACCGCAACCGCTGCAATGGCCCCCAAAAGCCCCCAGGATTTATTCTGATGGGCGATAGGATGCCCAAGGGTCGCCGGTTGATCTCCTGTTGTGGCCACTGTTTGTAGCCCCAAAGCACCAGCAAGAGCATGCCCAGCCATATCCCCCAGCATACTACCCGCTACACCCGCAACCAATCCGGCTGCGATAGGCGCCAAGGCTACGGTTCCTCCGACAGAAACAGCTACAGCGGTACTTCCATATAATACCACTTTGCCTGCCGTATCGCTTTCGAGTGTTGTCAAAAGCCTGTCATCAAAAGACATATTACTATCAGGCGACCAAGCACTTGCTACTTGGGCCATGTCTTGCGAGTTAAAGGCCACAGCGGAAGTCATGGCGCTGGAAAATCCGCCTCCTTCAGCTCCAGCCTCAATACCTGCCCCCCAGCCATTAATCTGGGCTTGCTTTGTTGCGTATGACATCTAAGTAGCCCTATTCTTTGAAACAGTTAAGCTGTTCGAGTTTTGAACGATACAAACATTTCTTCAATTTTTTTTACCTGCTCAGACGAAATAACTTCTGGCATAGTTGCCGTCAGTATAATAACTCGCTTTTCTAATTTAATTATTGTCATAATCTGAAATAATTGTCCTTGAGGTGATGTCCAGTGGAATCGAACTACGGGGCATCGCGCTCCGTTTATTTCTATAACAGATCGACCGTCTTCTTCAAATTTGTCAAAGTTCTCAGAAATTTTTTTAATTTCACCTAAAACATATTCTTCAAAACTCATGCCCCATGGAATTTCATCACGGGAAATAGCCAAAGACAACCCTTTTCCAGCACCAGTCACAAATACATTGAGGGTTTGATCTCTCCAATCTTTAGGTAAGATTAGAATGCCTTCATTAATATGATATTCTTGTGTGTCCATCACCAGAGCCTCTAATACTTAAGAATCTTTGTTAAGATGTATGACGGGTCCTATAATATCCACTCCATCGGCATTGATTGTTATTTTTGATGCAGGTTTAAATTGCAGAATTATATGCGATGTCGTCATTTCAATTCGCGCATTGCCAACCATTAGTTCAATTTTATCATCTGCATTATGACTTTGAACACCAGGAGAGCTGTCTCCTGATATAGCTCGGGTCAAAATAGAACTCGCGGTTGTGTTACGCGCAACGGCAATGGTTTCTGTCAAACTGCCAGTATCAATAGATTTGGTTTCATTTCCTTTTGCGACGGTAATTGTGCGATTACCTTTTTCAATAT
>CALFSY010000073.1 GCA_937916365.1 uncultured Jannaschia sp.
CAATACCATTGATCCATGCAAACTGCCCTGACTTGTCACGTGCAATGTGGAGTGCTGTCAAAATCTGTTCATTTGCTCGGATAGTGTAAATTAGCGAGTCTGTTGCCCTTAATTCCTGAGGGCTCAGCCTAAACAGGCTATGACCGTAACCACGATTGAAGATAACATGGTCAACCGCATTACAATAATCTTCGACAACAGATGTGCTGTATTGGTCATCATCCCGCGCGGCTACATCGCGTAGCCGCGCATTCAACAATTCTGTGACCGTTCTATTTTCCTGATTCGGGGTAGCCATCTTTTTGCCCCTTATTTTCGAGAGCTGAGGAATGACCTACATCCACGGTACAAACTTGTCAAGAATTAGCTTAACTCTTATTCGTGTGACAAGGTCATCTCCTTGCGAGACCTCTTGTTTCCAACCTTCTTGAAGCGCAATTTCTCGTCGAGAAGGCCATTGTTGTATTCATAGTTTTCGATCGCTCGAGTCTAATTCTTCTAGAAACTCCAAAAATTCTGGAATTCGTGCCCTATAGCGAGCTTCTGCTAGCAAAAGCTCGACAAAGTCATCATCCAAGTGTTTGGAAACATGAATAAACTCTTTTACAACGGGTCTTTCTAAATCTTTTTTTGGCAAAACTACTTGTTTTAGCCCATTTGGGTTGTATGTGTCAAGTTTTGCCTTGTTTAGCGAGGGATGGTACGCATGTGATCGTGCGTTATTTTCGGAGTTATTTTTCATTTCTTGATTCCTTGTTTCGATTTGAGAGGCTTGGTTTCCGCATGCATTTGAGCGGTAAAAAAGCCTTTCCATGAATTTATCTGGGCGGCGGTGTATACATCTTCTGCTTCAATGCCGCGCATTCGTTCGGCCTCTAAAATCGGTGGAGACCACTCTTTTTGCATTGTTAGTTGCTGTCCTAAGGCCATTATGATCTCCATACGTTCGGCTGTGATTTACACAGTGGTGTCAGCTACTCTCTAGCCTAGAGAAAGTATATCTCTTAATTGTTTGACGGTAAAGAAAGAGTTTAGTGTAACATTGTGAGCTCTCTGATTATCGGCTTCTGAGCCTAGCTCGATGAACCAATTACGACCCGTACGTGCACCTTGCGCTACCGTTAACGATTCTTAAATTTGTATTATGTTAATCTGTATGCAAGATGTGTGCTGTCAGACAAAAACTAGCGTTTTTGCCTGAACCCTTTCAGGGTCAAGCATCACCATCATGGCAGGGGGGGTCGCTGCGCGTCCCCCCGTGCACCCCCCTAGCGGTTCGGTGTTATTGGCATCGAGCCGCAACACCGAATGGAGACAGACCACATGGCCCGCCCCCGCAAAACCGACAGCCGCGATATCCGTCTAACGGCCCGCTTCACCGAAGCAGAGGCCGAGACTGTCACGCATTTGTCGGAGACCACTGGGCATAGCGTCAGTGATCTTTTGCGCTTTGGCATCCTGCGCTCACCTCCCCCGCCCTCCCGTCGCAATGCACAGCCTGTGAAGGACAAGCAGGAGCTTGCCCGATTGCTCGGCGCGGTTGGTAAGATCGGCAGCAACGTCAACCAGCTCGCCCATGTCGCCAATGCTGGCTCATGGCCGGAGCGCGTTGCCATCGAGCAGGCTGTTGCTGACATCCAGTGGATGCGCCGCAGCCTGATGCGTTCTTTGGGCGTTTATGAGAAACCCCCTGCCCCCGATCAGCAAAAGGACCAGCCACAGCCATGATCCTGAAAGGTTCCCAACGGGGCGGCGGTGCCAATCTGGCGGCGCACCTGACCAACACCCGTGAGAACGATCATGTCGATGTAGCAGAAATCCGTGGGCTTGCTGGCGATGATCTCAGATCAGCCTTTGCGGAGATCGAGGCGACAGCACAGGGAACCAGAGCCACCCAGCCGTTCTTCTCGGTCTCGTTTAACCCGCCGGAGGGGAGCACTCTCACCCGCGCGGATTTCGCCCGCAGCTTTGCCGCCGTTGAGGACAAGATGGGCCTCACCGATCAGCCCCGCGCCGTGATCTTCCATGAGAAGAACGGGCGCGAACATGCGCATGTGATCTGGTCGAGGATCGACACCGAGCAGATGCGGGCGATCAACTTGCCCCACTCCAAGCTCAAGCTGCGCGATGTCAGTCGCGATCTTCATCGTGAGTTTGGCTTTGAGTTGCCCAGAGGCTTGCAGGCTGGTAAGCACTGGTACAAGGATTCCGACCCGCTGAACTTCAAACAAGCCGAATGGCAGCAGGCGAAACGCCTGTCAGAAGATCCGCGGGATCTGAAATCCATCATCCAGAAGGCTTACGAATATTCCGACAGCGCGGGCGCGTTTAACGCCGCGCTTGAAAACCATGCCATGCAGCTCGCCCGTGGTGACAGGCGCGGCTTTGTCGTGGTGCATCATTCCGGTGAGGTGTTGGGGATGCGCCAATATCTGGCAGGAGCCAAAGCCAAAGATATTCGCGCGCGCCTTGGCGCCCCCGATCACGTTCAGACCGTCGATCAGGCCAAGTCTATGCTGAAAGCTCGTATGACGGCCGCCGCAGAAAAACAGATCGAGGGGCTGAAACAGCGCCACGCCAAAGAGCGCAAGCCTATGGCCGAGGCAGTGTCCAAGCTACGAAGCGAACACAGGGCCGCCAGAGAGGCTCTCAGAAGCGCACAGGAGGCCCGTGGAGGCCGTGAGGCGTTAGAACGTGCTTCGGCCACCCGAAAGGGCCTTATAGGCCTCTGGGACCGTCTAGGCGCGAAATTTGGCATGGGGAGGATTGCCCGCGAGAATGCGCAGGCGCTCGAAGCGGCGAATATGCGGGACGAGAAGGAGCGACATGGCTTGCGCACAGACCAGCTCAAGGAGCGGCGCACCCTGCAAAAGTCGATCAACCACATGAAGGAAAAACACCGCCGCGAGCGTCAGTCCGCGCGGACGGTTCTGGGGCATTGGCTCAAAATGGACAGGCCCAGTGTCGGCGATCAGGTCAAAGCCCACTATGACGAGATCAAAGACCGCAAGGAAGAAAAGCTCAACGCGCGTGTGCGGCGTATCCGCAAGCAGAGCAAAGGGCGCAGCAGAAGCCGCGGCCGTGGGCCATCCATGGAGCGATAGGATTGTGGATGGATTTTTCCTTCCCCTTTTCGAGTGTTCAGAAACCCGTTATCATGAACGCCATAAAACTGAGGTACAACCCCAATAACAACAGGCGATGAACACTATGAAACTCACACTTGGACAGGCTGCGAAACATGCAGGTCGGGCGAAGGGAACATTATCAAAAGCCCTTAATAATGGTCATATTACAGGCGAAAAAGACGATAAAGGGCGGTGGCAGATTGACCCATCAGAGCTTCAAAGATGGATGGAGGCCAACCCGTTGCAGAAACCCGTAGAAATCGAAGATGCAACCCCTATTGAAACCCCTGTAAACGGCAGTGGAAACAGTGGCTTACAAGCCGAAGTTAAAACGCTGCGTGAGATGATCGACAAAATGGAGACATCCCACGAACGCGAACGGCAAACTCTGGTGGATCAGATCGAGAATTTGAAGGATGTTGCCGAACGTCAAAGCGCCGACCATCGGCAGGCTTTGGCTGCGCTCACGGATCAGCGTGAAGCGCCGCAAAAACTTACTCTGAGAGAGAGGCTGACAGGCCGTAGAGCAGGGTAGGAACTACCGTCGCCCTTTCGTCTGCCCGTATTTTTTCTTTGCGAAACCCATGAACGCTTTGGCTACACCGTTTGTGAAATGGGGTTTGCCCGTGCTTTCCCAATGCGCCCAGAATTGGCGCTCAACTTCCACCATATCCAGCTCATAGCGCGTTTCTTGCGCAGCGCGATCTACGTCTGCATCGAGCAGGGCAGGGCGCCCCTTCGCTTTTGCCGCTGCGATCTTTTTGGCATCTCCGGCACTATCCTTGATGATCTTTTCTGACACCATGCGCTTGTCTGTCTTGGTGAGCTGGAACACGATTTCATGATAAGAACGGCTTTTTCGTATTGGGGTGTAATCGACTGTGAACCCTGCGCCGATAGGATCGTCATTGATCTGTTCAACAGCCGGATCAATCACCCACTTTCGTAAGTCCTTCCATGTTTTGTAAGAACCTTCCGGCACTTTTAACCATGTGCGCAATTCGTCTATCGTCACACGACATTGCCCGTCACGGCGGTTCGCAAACCCCTCTAAAATTTCGTACAGCGTCACCGCATATTTGCCAGACAGCTTGAGCAGGAAATGCACCCGAAGACGGGCGAAACGCATCGGTTGTTTGATGATTGGGATCAAGTTTGGTGGGAAGTAGAAATGCAGCTCAGAACCACGCTTTCCTTTGCGCGGTACATTTGCCCCGAACAGGGCAGTGACACCTAGGAAACGTTCGTCATTCATTGTCGTTTCAAACTCTATGACCGTGCGCGACAGCCGCTTGGCACTTTCCCAAAGCCAGTCAGTTTCATGGCGACCGCCAAGGCTACGGAACACCGCGTTAATGTCGCGGATCGACAGGGAGTGCATGGCTTTCTCGCCCAGTTCATCGAACACGGCATGAAGCAGGAACACCCAGAGCTTACGGTCACGTTCCGTGTATGGTCCTTCAACCTTCAAAATGACGGTTTGAAGTGGCACAGGAACGGTTGCGGGATCATCGTTGGACACCAGCCATGGCGAGCCAGTGGGTTGGATACCCTCTAATTCCTCACGCGTGAAAAGCCCTAAATCTTGTGTTTGCGTTCGACTCATACACAAGATTGTACCGACAATTATCGGGGGAGGAAACCATCAAAAAAAACTTATCCCCTCTCCCCTTTAAGGTGACAAATTTTGCCCAATCTCTCCCCTTTTTCTCCCCCGCGAAAGATGTGGAAATTTTGCCCAATCTCTCCCCCTTAATGCCCAATCTCTCCCCCTTAATCGGAAATTTTGCCCAATCTCTCCCCCTTAATGACGCTAACATACTGATATAGTTATAGGATTCAGGGGGGAACACCATATTAGAACACTAGAACAACACAGCAGAGCTGTGGATAAGAAGAATCCTCGCCATAGGCTCGGATACTTTGACCGCTATATGACGGCTTCGCCGTCCCGCGGTCTGTGGAGTGCTCCGCACTCACCAAAGCAGAGGGATTTTCCTGCCAGCTTCGACGCCTGACATCTGGGATTATCAAACCATAGAACCATGGCGAAACCACAAGGGACGCTGACGCTTCTGCCCTTGTGGTCCCACCAGAACCATATGGTTCTCTATCCTGGCGATGCAGGCTCAGACGAAGCAGGGGAAAATTAGCCACCGCTGCACACCAAAAACAAACCGCGTGACAGGCTTGCACGAATATGTCATTTATGATATATTATGTGGAAGGTTACGTTTTTAAATCAGGATGTCCTCGACGAGCTGGAAGCTTTGCCACTGGATCAGCAGGCAAAGTTTACATGGATTGCCGATCTCATTCAGGAGCATGGCCTAGAGAAGGTCAGAGAGCCGTATGTGAAGCACCTAGAGCAAGGGCTTTGGGAAATCCGCATGAAGGGCAGGGACGGTATCTCACGAGCGCTCTACGTCACCGCCAAGGAAAAGCGGGTCTGGGTAGTCAGGATATTCGTTAAGAAAACGCAGAAGACACCACGGAAGGAAATTAAGCTGGCTCTGAAAAGGGCGGAGGAGATCACATGACCGATTTTGATGATGTGCGCAAAAAATGGATGCAAGACCCTGAGTTCGTCAAAGAGTACGAAGCCCTTGAGGAAGAGTTTTCTTTGGCATCTGCCATGATCGCTGCCCGCGCTCATGCCGACATGACGCAGCATGATGTGGCTGAGAAGATGGAAACATCCCAATCCTACATCGCCAAGCTGGAAGGCGGCGCGGTCAGTCCGACTATGAAAGCCCTCAAGCGCTATGCCGAAGCCACCGGATCAAGGGTCAAGATCACCTTTGAGCCTGTATCCTCGCAGCCCTAAATCCACTGACTGAATAGGATGGAGCGGCAGCGAAATGCGACGGCCCGCCATCGGTTCAAGGGCCGGAAGCCCGTGACCTGTTCACGTCAGAAATAAAAGGAACTTTTTATGCACAGACTCGATGATTTCAAATCATTTTTCAGCTTTGGAATCGCCTCTTTACTCGTTCCGCTCGCCTATATTTTGCGGGCGGTGTTGGAAAACGACACTCCCCTTGATCCGGGCCAAACACCAGGCGCTGTTGATCTTGTTCTTGGCAACGAGGTTTTGTTTTCGATCGGGATTGCCATCCTGTTTGTCTTCGGCTTGAGCATATCGAAATGGGGAGCCAATCAACTCGTTAAAAACAAGCGGATTAGAAATTGGATACTGGGATCGGTAAACGTCGAGGGGTACTGGCACCTTCAAACAGAGCCTCACGGTGACGGTGGTGAACGGGGGTCGCTGTCTCAATCTGGTGT
>CALFSY010000074.1 GCA_937916365.1 uncultured Jannaschia sp.
CTTTTCCGTGGGGTGCGCGGCGGCCCCCTAAACCCCCGTTTGGTGGCCCGCGCAATGGAACAGGTGCGTATGCAACTGGGCCTACCGGCCAGTGCGACACCCCACGCCCTACGTCATAGTTTTGCAACGCATTTGTTGAATGCAGGCGGCGATTTACGGGCAATTCAGGAATTGTTGGGGCATGCGTCCTTATCCACAACGCAGGTTTACACCGCCATAGATGAAACCCGCATTATGGAAGTTTATGACGCCACCCACCCCCAAGCCAAAGCATAGATTGGCCAGGGTTTACGCCGCCCGATAAAACAACCCTATAAATAAAAGGCGGCCCATAGATTGGGCCGCCCCTGTTGGCACTGATTTGAAAGATCAAATGAGATTACGCTGTTTCAGCCTCAATCACCTTTGCGGTGGGTGAGGTAATTTCGATACGCCGTGGTTTCAACGCCTCGGGCACTTCGCGCACCAAATCAATGTGCAACATACCGTTTTCTTGGCTTGCGCCGGTTACACGCACATGATCGGCCAACTGAAACCGCCGCTCAAAGGCGCGCGTGGCAATGCCGCGGTGCAGATAGGTGCGCGTTTCGTCTTCTTTGGCTTTGCGCGCTGTGACGATCAACTCCTGCTCGCGCTGTTCGACGTTCAGCTCACTCTCGCCAAAGCCGGCTACAGCGACCGAGATACGATACGCATTTTCGGCGGTTTTTTCGATATTATAGGGTGGGTATGTGTTGGCCCCCGAATCCTGGGTCAAAGCACGATCTAGCATATCCGCCATCCGGTCAAAACCAACTGTGGCGCGGTAAAGGGGGGTAAAATCAAAAGCTCGCATCGTTATCCTCCGTTGAGCAACAACAGTGATGGCCACCCATTGCAGGCGTGGCCGATTTGGTTAAGCGCCGGTCCATCTTTGGCCCCGGCACAGTGATGATATGTGTATGAAACGGGCCGGTTCAACCCCCTTGGGATAAACCATTGACCATGGCCGCCGGTTGTGGCCCGCCCGTGGCCCAATCCAACAGTTCGGCGGTATGCACAATCGGTATGTCCATGCCAGAGCCAATTTGCATCATGCAGCCAATGTTGCCAGCGGCAATCACATCGGCATTCAGGGTTTGCAGCGTTGCAACCTTACGTGCCTTTAGCTGTTGCGAAATTTCTGGCTGCATCAGGTTATATGTCCCCGCAGAACCACAACACAGGTGGCTGTCGGCAGGTTCAACCACATCAAACCCCGCACGGCGTAGCAAATCTTTGGGCGCGGTTTTAATCTGTTGCCCATGTTGCAGAGAACACGCTGCGTGATAGGCGACCTTAACCCCCTTTGGCACGCTTTCGGGCAGGTCCAGTTTCAACAACAGTTCCGATATGTCCATCGTCAGGTTTGCCACTGTTTCGGCATCCGCCGCCAAAGCATCGCCTGCGAACATGTGCCCGTAATCTTTGACGGTGGTGCCGCAGCCGCTGGTGTTTATCACAATCGCGTCCAGGCCCGCCGCATTTTTTTCGCGCATCCAGGCGCGGATGTTTTGGGCCGCTGCGGCGTGGCTCTCGCGCTCTTTACCCATATGATGGGTCAGTGCGCCACAACACCCCGCGCCCCGGGCCACCACAACATCACACCCCAGCCGCGTAAGCAAACGGATGGTAGCATCGTTAATATCGGTGTTGAGCGCCCGTTGCGCGCAGCCCGTCATCAACGCCACGCGCATTTTGCGCCCCCCTTGGGCCGGAAACGTTTGCGGGTCATCATTGCGTGACACGGGCGGAATGCGCCGTGGTGCCATGGTCAGCATGGCGCGCAGCCGCGCATCGGGGATAAGGCGGGCAAACGGCCGCGCCAGTTTGGCCCCAAGCAACGCCACCCGAAACCGCATCGGATAGGGCAAAATGCGCGCCAACATCCACCGCAACGCACGGTCATGCCACGGGCGGCGATAGGTGCGTTCGATATAGGCGCGCGCATGATCGACCAAATGCATGTAATGCACGCCCGAGGGGCAGGTTGTCATGCACGCCAGGCACGAAAGGCAGCGATCAATATGTTTGACAGTTTTTTCATCGGCGGGGCGCTGATGTTCTAACATATCTTTGATCAGATAGATGCGCCCGCGCGGGCTGTCGAGCTCATCGCCCAACACCTGATAGGTGGGGCAGGTGGCCGTGCAAAACCCGCAATGCACGCAGGTGCGCAAGATTTGGTTCGACCGCTGGATCGCGGGATCGGCAAGCTGCTCGGGGGCAAAGTTGGTTTGCATGGATACGGCCCCTTATCCCATTAACCCTGGGTTCAAAACCCCGCGCGGGTCGAATTGATGTCGCAGCCCGGCGCTTATCGCGGCCACGGGGGGTGCCTCGGGCTGAAACCTGGGGCTTGCGGCATCGGTGCCACCGCCCCGCACCCGCGTTGCGTGGCCGTTAAACACCCCCAGACGTGTGCGCACATAGGTGCCCTCGGCCACCAAAACCCAAATCAGGCCACCGCCCCAATCATAAAACGCCTGCCCCCCCGTTCGGGCGGCAATATCGGGCCCGTCGCCAGGCCGCACAGAGATACGCCAAACGTCGCCGCTTTGGCCATGGAACGGGCCAACATCACGGATATACGCCCACCCCGCACGCACCTGTGCGGGGTCAGTTTCAACCCGCGTTTCGCCATAGGGGGCCAAAATGTCGCGCAGCTTTGCGGTGCGATAGGCCACGCTATCGGCAAACCCTTCTAGGCGCAGCATGGTCACGGGGTGCCCGTCCACCCCTTTGGGTAAATGTGCGGCACCTGTTACCTCATACGGGGCGGCCAAGGCCGCGGCCATCGCCTGCACCGCCTGCGCATCGGTCAGGTTGTCGATCAACACACAGGCCTGCGTAGCGGTATCGGGCAACACCTTAAACGCCACTTCGGTCAACACGCCCAGGGTGCCCCAGGACCCGGCCATCAATTTTACCAAATCATAGCCGGTGACGTTTTTCATTACGCGGCCCCCGTTTTTAATGATGTCTCCGCGCCCATCGACAAACCGCACCCCGATCAGGAAATCGCGGCAGGCCCCGGTTTGAACCCGCCGGGGGCCAGATACGTTGGCCGCCACAACCCCGCCGATGGTGGGATCACCGTTTGTGCCCAGCAGGGCGCGATGATCCATCGGCTCAAACGCCAGGCGTTGGTTTTCGGCGGCCAGCGTGGCCTCAATCTCCGCCACTGGTGTGCCCGCCTGTGCCACAAGCGTCAGAGCCCCGGGTTCATAAAGCGTGATGCCGCGCAACCCCGCGGTTGACAAAACCTGCGCCTCCACAGGCGGGGAAAGGCGCGTGCCCCCGCCCCGAACCCACAACGTGCCTGTGGTCGCGACGATTGTGTCACTAAGCTCAGATTCATTGGTGGGGGTAAGCATGGGCAATCTGTGTAGGTTGATAGGGGAAGGCAACAATACCTAAAATAATACGATGTGATCTCATAAACTGCTTTACACGATCACACAATGCAACACGGCAGGTTATGTTTACACAGGCGTTAACCCGTCACGCGCCGGTGCCGAACCGGGCCCTTGCACATTCCAGGCTAGGCCCAGATACGCCAATACGCAGATCAAAATATACCCCGGATCGAACTGCCCCGCTTTAATGCCCAAAGCGGCCGAATGGGGAAAGGCGTGATGATTGCCGTGAAAACACTCACCAAAGGTTATGGCCCCAAGGCCGCGCAGGTTATACCCCTGAACCGGTAAACCTTGGATCACCCAATCTTGGTGCCCCGCTTTATGGGCAGCGTGGCCCACGGCCCAGTGGCCAATCAGGCTGACTGCTATGCGCAGCGAAACACCCCAAAGAACCCATCCAAGGCCGCCACAGGCATATAGGATCAGCACGATTGGAATTTGTTGTGCCATCCAATAGCGTTCTAACCAGCGATAAAAGGGGTCGTTTGCGATTTTGGGTTCCAACACAAATCGGGGCGGGTGTGTTAGGCGAAACTCACAGTGAAGTTGCCACCACGCATCGCAAAGCCAGCCCGCCCCATGCGACGGATGCGGTGGGCAAACCACCTGCCGCTGATGCCAATCGCGCATGTCATGGGCGCGGATCATTCCAAAGGGCCCCGCCATCCCCACCAGTGTGCCCAACCACACCAAAATACGCTCCAGCCAAAGCGGGGTTTGAAAGCTGCGATGAATCAAAAGGCGGTGCATACCCACCGAATGGCCGACCATCAGCGTCGCCGCCGATAGCCCCAAGAAAACAACCGCACCACCCACAGAGGGGTAAAATACCAGCGCCGCAAGGCCGCCCAAAATATGCCCAAACAACCAAAGCGATTTTACCGGCGACCAGATAACTTTCCCCTGAGTGGCCGAACATGATGGCCCTGGTATCACCCGTTCGGTTGGTATCAAAGAGGTCATTTTAAGGCGTCTTGTGATCTTATAAGGTTAGGAGGCGTTGATTTTGTTTTCTCTCTCAATAAAGATGTTAGGATTAAATGCATACGTTTTACGCCGCATTGCGCTGCGTTCGCCGCGCCTGCGATGTGGCTAGGGGAAACACCTTGGCCGGGTTTAACAACCATTTTGGATCAAACACATCTTTCACGCGCATTTGTGCCTCTAAATCCGCGGCGGTGAATTGTGCGGTCATCAGGTCGCGTTTTTCGACACCCACCCCGTGTTCGCCGGTCAAACATCCGCCGACCTCGACGCAAAGTTTCAAGATCGCGGCCCCAAATTGTTCGCACAGTTCCAAATCGCCCGGTTTGTTGGCATCAAACAAAATCAACGGGTGCATGTTGCCGTCGCCCGCATGGAACACGTTGGCCACATCTAGGCCAAACTCTTGCGACATTTCGCCGATGCGGCGCAATACGTGTGGCAAGGCCGAAACCGGGATTGTGCCATCTAGGCATATGTAATCGTTGATTTGCCCCATCGCGCCAAAGGCCGATTTGCGGCCCAGCCAGATGCGCGCGGCCTGATCGGCATCTTTTGCTTCGCGCAGTTCAACGGGGCTGTGTTGGCGCGCGATGGGTAAAATGACGCCCAGTTGTTCGTCAATCTCAGACGGCGATCCCTCGACCTCGACAATCAACAAGGCCTCACACATGGGATAGCCGGCCTTGGCAAAGGCTTCGGTCGCCTCGATGCACGGGCGGTCCATGAACTCAATCGCCACGGGCAATACGCCCGCTTTGATAATATCGGCCACGCAGGCGCCGGCGGCCTCGTTCGTGGTAAACCCAATCAACACTGGGCGCGCGCCTTCGGGTTTGCGCAGGATGCGCAAGGTTGCCTCGGTCACCACGCCAAGCTGTCCCTCGGACCCGCACACCAGGCCCAACAGATCATAGCCCCCCGCATCCAGATGCGCGCCACCAAGTTCGACAACCTGACCGTCCATCGTGACCATCGTAACACCCAACAGGTTGTTTGTGGTCACGCCGTATTTCAAACAATGCGCCCCGCCGGAGTTCATGGCGATATTGCCCGCGATTGCGCACGCCAGTTGCGACGATGGATCGGGCGCATAGAAAAAATCGGCCTCTTCCACAGCACCAGTCACGCTGAGGTTGGTGCGGCCCGTTTGCACGCGAATCAGGCGGTTGTCGTAATCGACCTCTAACACCTGGTTCATGCGCGATACGCCCAAAATCACGCTATCGGCGGTGGGTAATGCCCCCCCGGCCAGCGATGTGCCCGACCCACGGGGCACCACTGGCACGCCTTCATCATGGCAGATTGTCAACGCTGTGGCGACCTCTGCGGTGGAGCTTGGCAAAACCACCGCCAGGGGTGGGCATTTATACGCCGTCAGCGCGTCGCATTCATAGGCGCGCGTTTCTGCCGTGTCATGGATCACCGCCGCGTGGGGCAGGGCCTTGGTCAAGCGTGCGACGATCCGATCCTTTTTTGATAGGATCGCGGTATCGGGGGCGGGCATATCCATCGGTGTAATCCTTTTGACGACTGATATGGAAAATATGCCCGTTTCATGGGTAAGGCAACACAAAGGCGGGGTATCCTTCGGGCGCCTCTTGCGTTGGGGCAGGCATTGGCGCACATGCAATGGTATGGATTGGGTTAAGGTTGTGCATCTTTTATGCGTCATGGGCTGGATGACCGGCGTTTTTGCCGTGCCGCGTGCGGTGATTTATTGGAAACGCGAATGGGCGGCGCATGGCACGTTTGGCCCAACGGGGGATTTAACGATACGCATTTATCGGTTTTCCCTGGGCCTAGGGGTTATCGCCATTTTGTCCGGTTTATGGTTGGCGTATCTGTGGGGATTTGCCCCCTGGACCTTGGCAAAACTGGGGTTGGTTGTGGTTTTGGCCGCGCATTACGGGTGGACCGGTCGCCTTATCCTGCGGGCGCGTCGCGGGGTTTTCACCGAAAGTGACCTTTGGTTGCGCGTTTTTAATGAATTAAGCGTTTTGGTTGCCATCGGTGTTTTGATTTTGGTGGTATATAAACCCTGGGGATAGGTAGGATGCACCTTCATCATCTCTTGCGCCTGACTTAGGGTGTGCCTAAGGCTATAATCGCTGAATACATGCACCCCAATGCAAAGATCTATTATGGCTGAAAATGACCCCACAACACTTGTGTCGACCGATTGGTTGGCGGCGCGGTTAGGTGACCGGGATGTGCGGGTTTTCGATGCTTCATACTATCTACCCGATGCGGGGCGGAATGCGCGGGCGGAATATGCCGCAGGCCACATTCCGGGCGCGCATTTTTTCGATATTGACGACATCGTTGACAAAAATAATGCTGTGCCCCACATGGCCGCTCCACCTGAAATCTTTGCCCATCACATGCACACCCTGGGGGTGGATGATCAAACACAGGTGGTGGTTTACGATGGGGCGGGGGTATTTTCGGCCGCGCGGGTATGGTGGAATTTTCGTTTGATGGGCAAAACCAATGTTGCGGTTTTGGACGGTGGTTTTCCAAAATGGTGTGCAGAGGGCCGACCAATCGATGATGGGGTGCCCGCCACACCACGCGCGGGATCCATGACCGTGCACCATAGACCGGCCCTGGTGCGGGATACTGCCCAGGTTGCGGCGGCCGCAAAATTGGGCGATTGGCAAATTGTTGACGCCCGGTCGCCTACACGGTTCAAAGGTGACGCACCAGAACCGCGCAAAGGGCTGCGCGCGGGCCATATCCCCAATTCAAAGAACGTGCACTATGCCACCCTATTAAATGCAGACGGCACAATGAAAGGGGCCCAAGACCTGCGCGCTGTGTTTGAGGCCGCGGAGATCAACGTAACACACCCCACCATAACAACGTGCGGGTCCGGTGTGACGGCGGCAATTTTGATGTTGGCCCTGAC
>CALFSY010000075.1 GCA_937916365.1 uncultured Jannaschia sp.
AAACCGGCAAACGCCCCACCGCCGCTTTGGACCAAAACCTACAGTATTTATCATTGGTTGAGGTTTTGCACGGCTATCCCATCGACGGGGTGGTATTGACAACGGGGTGTGACAAAACCACACCTGCGCTGCTGATGGGGGCGGCCACGGTTGATCTGCCGACGATTGTGTTAAATGGTGGGCCGATGTTGGATGGCTGGTGGCAGGGTAAGCGCGCCGGTTCGGGCACCATCATTTGGGAATCGCGGCGTTTGTTGGCCGAAGGCGCGATTGATTACACAGAGTTCATGCGCCGCGCCTGCGCCTCGGCCCCGTCGCTGGGCCATTGCAATACCATGGGCACGGCGCTGACGATGAATGCATTGGCCGAGGCATTGGGCATGGCGTTGCCCGGGGCCGCGGCCATCCCCGCCCCGTTTCGCGAACGCATGGAAATGGCCTATGACACCGGCCGCCGGTGTGTGGCAATGGTGGAAGAAAATCTTAAACCATCCGACATTTTGACGCGAGCGGCATTTTTGAACGCGATCAAAGTCAACACGGCGATTGGCGGTTCGACCAACGCGCCCCCGCATATTCAGGCGATTGCCCGGCATGCGGGCGTGGATTTGGATGTGCGCGATTGGCAAACCCATGGGCATGCTTTGCCCTTGTTGGTCAATATGCAGCCGGCGGGGCAGTATCTAAGCGAAAGTTTCTTTCGCGCCGGTGGTGTGCCGGCGGTGATGGGCGAACTGTTGGCGGCAGACATGCTGGATGGCACGGCGATGTCTGTTACCGGCAAAACAATGGCGCACGTGTTACAAGGCGCGTGCAGCACAGATCATGATGTGATCCGTCCCTTTGATCGCCCCTTGCGCGATAATGCGGGGTTTTTGTTGTTATCGGGGAACCTTTTTGCCTCGGCCTTAATGAAAACCAGCGTTATTTCCGCCGACTTTCGCGCCCGGTTTTTACAAAACGGTGTGTTTGAGGGCCGTGCCGTCGTGTTTGAGGGCCCAGAGGATTACCACAACCGCATTAATGACCCCGCACTTGCCGTCGATGAGCATAGTTTTTTGTTTATTCGCAATGTGGGGTGTGTGGGGTATCCCGGCTCGGCCGAGGTGGTGAACATGCAGCCCCCCGATGCGTTGATCCGCGCGGGTGTGCCGCATCTGCCCACGGCGGGCGATGGGCGGCAATCGGGCACGTCGGAAAGCCCCTCAATTCTGAACGCATCGCCCGAGGCTGCGGTGGGGGGTGGTTTAGCCCTTTTGCAAACCGGTGATCGGGTGCGGTTGGATATAACGGCAGGGCGGCTTGACGCGCGTGTGCCTGAGGCGGAATGGGCGGCGCGCCGCGCAGCGTGGCGCCCGCCGGAATTACACCATCAAACCCCGTGGCAGGAATTGTATCGCACCCATGTTGGACAACTGGCCCAGGGGGGGTGCCTAGAATTTGCCACGGCGTATCAACGCATTGCACGCCATTTACCGCGCGATAATCATTAGCACCTATCCATGGGTGGGCGAAAGATGGGCGAAAATACCTGCTTTGACCACTTGACCCATTTGGCCCAACCCGGCACATCATTCACATGTTACCCCAAGACCGCCTGCGCCACATAACCGAACGATTTGAAATGCTGGAAGCGCGCCTTAACGATGGCCCTGAGGTGCATGAAATTGCCGAGATCAGCCGCGAATACGCAGAGATAAAGCCTGTCGCCGCACAAATCGCCGCCTATAAACAGCTATGCGATGATATGATTGAGGCGGAGAGCATGTTGACCGACCCCGATTTTCGCACATTAGCCGAAGAAGAATTGCCGCGCCTAAAATCCGCATTGAGCGCGGCGGAACATGCCCTCCGTATTGCTTTGTTACCAAAAGATGCCGCCGATGCCCGTGCGGCAATGGTTGAAATTCGCCCCGGCACAGGCGGGGCCGAAGCCGCGCTTTTCGCCGCGGACCTGTTGCGCATGTATGAACGATATGCCGAACTGCGGGGTTGGCGGTTAGAGGTGATTGATCAACACCTCTCTGATCTGGGCGGGATCAAAGATGTTATTGTGCGCATTGAGGGGGACAATGTTTTTGCACGCTTAAAATTCGAATCGGGGGTGCATCGTGTGCAACGGGTGCCCGAAACCGAATCAGGTGGCCGCGTTCATACCTCTGCGGCCACAGTTGCCGTTTTACCCGAGGCCGAAGAAGTTGATATAAACATCCCCCCCCAGGACATTCGCATTGACACAATGCGCGCGAGCGGGGCAGGGGGCCAACACGTGAACACTACCGATTCGGCAGTGCGCATTACCCATTTGCCCACGGGGTTGGTGGTGACAAGCTCGGAAAAATCGCAACATCGCAATCGGGAAATTGCCATGGGTGTTCTTCGGGCGCGGCTCTATGATTTGGAACGCCAACGCGCCGCCGAAACCCGTGCTGCCGATCGCAAGGCGCAGGTGGGGTCAGGCGATCGGTCTGAACGGATCCGGACATATAACTTTCCCCAGGGCCGTGTGACAGACCATCGAATCAATCTAACGCTTTATAAACTCGACCAAATTATGCAAGGCGATTTGGACGAGGTCATTGATACGCTGATCGCCGAGGATCAGGCCCGCCGTTTAGCGGCGGCGGATGCCGTGTGACCAACACAGTTCAAGCGCACCTGACGTGGGCACGACAGATGCTTGCACGCCATGGCAGTGATAATCCAGAGCTTGAGGCGCGGTGGATCATGGCCCATGTGCTTATGATTAAACCAGACCACATTTTATTGCATCTGCGCGATGTATTGAACCGCGTTCACAAAGATCGTTTTGTTGGTGCGATTTACGAACGCTGCGCTGGCAAACCGGTTAGCCATATTGTGGGTGGACGGTGGTTTTATAACCGATGGTTTCATGTCACGCCCCATGTGTTGGACCCACGCCCAGAAACCGAAACCTTGGTTGCAACGGCGCTGAAAACCCCATTTCATAGGGTGCTTGATCTTGGCACCGGATCGGGATGCATTTTGGTGACGTTGTTGGCTGAACGGCAAGCAGCCACTGGGGTTGGGATTGATGTGTCATCATCCGCGCTGATGGTGGCGGCCCAAAATGCGCATGATTTGGGTGTTGAGAATCGTTGTGCATTCCAGATGTCGGATTGGTTTTCCAACATAACCAAACGTTTCGATTTAATTGTTGCGAACCCCCCATACATTGATGCGGCAGACTACGATACACTTTCGCCCATAGTCCGCGACTGGGAACCCAAAATTGCACTTACGCCAGGCGGTGATGGGTTAGACGCCTATCGCATAATTTGCCGCCAAGCCCCAGAGTATCTTGAAATGAATGGGCGTTTGATTGTGGAAATCGCGCCTAACCAAGGTAGAATGGTTACAGCGTTTTTCAAAACTGCTGGCTTCGTGGATGTTAAAATAGATCATGACATGAACACCAAAGATCGTGTCATATCTGGCCGGTATATAGATCGCAACGATATTCAAAACTTATAGTCGAATAAAATTCACCTTGTCAGGATCGATAATTGTGTTTATATGTAATTTATAGCAAAATGCAGTATGAAATAAATCATAACTCGTTGCTATTATACAGGATATGCCTTGCTTTTTTGACAATGGTCATTTGTTGGGCATCAGGACACAAACAACCTTTGCGCTTTGTGTTGTAACAAACCAGGAAAACTGGAAATAAAACGAATATGAGATCTTCAAAAAACCGTTCGCGGTCGAAATCGAACCGCAACCGTTCCATGGGCAATGTTGCCAATCGGGTATTTGATTCCTCTGGCCCTGAGGGGAAAGTTCGCGGCACCCCACAACAGATTATAGATAAATATAATCAACTTACCCGCGATGCACAGTTGTCAAACGACCTTGTGGCGGCGGAAAATTTTCAACAACATGCAGAACATTATCTTCGTATGTTGGGAGAGGCACAGCGCGAACAAGAAGCCCGCCGCGAGCATCAACAAAACGCGCAAAATGGAGCCCAAGGCCGTGATAATGGCGCACGCGCTGCCCCGAATAGCGATGATGTGGAAAATACCCCACAAAACGGGCAATCCGATGGTTCTACTCAGGCATTGGATGTGCAGGCGACACATCCATCTGCAAAACCTTTTGATGCGGTGATTGACGCAGGCGCAGGAGGGCAAACGGGGTTAATCGAAACGCCCGAAGATGTGCAGAAATCAAAACGTGCCCAAGGTGGTAGGCGCCGCCGTTCAAATGGAAACGCCGATTCATCCGATAAAATCGAAGATATGATGGCCCTACCTTTGCAATCGGATCAGGCAGATTTACCCCCGAAAGAGGCTGCGGAATAAAATTTTTCCTCACGTTGATGGCATAACACAATAATCAGGTGAATTGACGTGCCAATGCACAAAAACCTTCGATTGATATGTTTTCTGCCCGATCAGTGGGGTTCAGGCCCGCAGCCTTAATCTTGGTTTCAATATCTGGGCCAAACCCTTTTAGAGCCTTTCGTAACATTTTGCGCCTTTGGCCAAAAGCATCAGCAACAATACGATGTAAAATGTTTATATCCGCAATGTAACGTGGGGCGGGTAGGGTATTGATATGCACCACCGCGGAATGAACCTTTGGCGGGGGGATAAATGCCTCGGGCGGGAGTGTCATTACAATCCGTGCCTCTGCGCGCCATTGGGTAAGAATGGCCAAACGCCCATAAGATTTTGAACCAGGCGATGCCACGATCCGATCGGCGACCTCACGTTGAAACATCAACGTCAAACTGTGCCAGGGTGGGGGCCATGACTGTGGGGTTAGCCAACGCACCAATAATTCTGTACCGACATTGTAAGGTAAATTCGCGATGATTTTAATCGGCGGAGTCAAATGCGCCTGCCAATCGTCTCCGACCGCACGCGCATCGTCCTGTAAAATACGAAGCCGATTGGGATAAACAGCCGCAATATCGGCCAGTGCGGGCAAAAAACGAGCGTCTTTTTCAATCGCTAAAACGCGCCTTGCGCCTTCGGCCAAAAGCCCCCGTGTTAACCCACCAGGCCCTGGTCCGATCTCCAACACATCTGCACCGTTTAAATCCCCTGCCTGGCGCGCAATTTTTGTTGTTAGGTTCAGATCAAATAAAAAATTTTGCCCCAATGTCTTACGCGCACCGATGTTATAGGTGGCAATGACCTGGCGCAGAGATGGAAGAGAGTCGATCGCATTCATGCGCAATACATGCGGTCATGAGCCTCAAAAACACAAGATGTGCAGCATATGGAATGTGTGTTTATACCACGCGACGATAAATGCTGCCCTGTTGACAAACTATAACGGCATTATAGCGCTGGATTGATAATCACGGCACTTGCATTCCACCAATATGTCCCGTATGCGCACCTATATCTCACAGGCGAAGATGGGCTATTGGGGCAAATAATTCCAATTCGTCCACCGGTTGGGTCAATCCCTTTATCTTTGCCAAGGTTGAAACCGGAAAGGATAAAAATATGGCGATACCTGAATTTTCCATGCGTCAGTTATTGGAGGCCGGCGTTCATTTCGGCCATCAGACGCAGCGTTGGAACCCCCGTATGGCGGAATTTATATATGGGGAGCGCAATGGTATTCATATCATTGATTTGACGCAAACCTATGAAATGCTGGATGTTGCGTTGAATGTAACGCGCGAAACAGTTGCAAAGGGTGGGCGGCTTTTGTTTGTGGGTACCAAGCGGCAGGCACAAACTGCGGTGGCTGAGGCCGCCGAACGATGCGCGCAATACTATATGAACCACCGCTGGCTTGGTGGAACGCTAACGAACTGGAAAACTGTATCAAACTCGATCAGTCGCCTAAAATCCATTGACGATCAAATCGCCGAGGGTTTGGATGGCTTGACCAAGAAAGAGCGGCTTGGCCTAGAACGCGATCAGCATAAATTACAAGCCTCCCTTGGCGGGATCCGCGAAATGGGTGGGTTGCCCGATCTTTTATTTGTGGTTGATGTAAACAAAGAAAGCCTTGCCATCGCGGAGGCGCGGAAATTGGGTATTCCCGTCATTGCTGTTGTTGACACGAATTGCGCGCCGGATGGGATTGATTATATCATTCCTGGCAATGATGATGCGGCCCGTGCCATTTCATTTTATTGCGATTTAATCAGCCGTGCCGCGTTGGATGGTATGACTGCACAGCTGGAAACCGCAGGTGTGGATTTAGGCGCCCTAGAAGAGGGGGTGCCCGAAGAAATGTTGACCGACGATGATGACCAACCCGCCACTGACATAAATGCCAACGATAATCACACAAATACAGAGGAACAAGGAAGCGTTTCGGCCGACGAAAGCGTTTAATACATCCTTTGTGCGTGTATGATATTCATGCACACGAAACACCATTCTGAATTGTTGAGGAGCGTCTTATGCCAATTACCGCCGCACAAGTAAAAGACCTACGTGATACCACAGGTGCCGGCATGATGGATGCCAAAAAAGCCTTAACAGAAACCGACGGCGACATGGAGGCCGCGGTAGATTGGCTACGCACGAAGGGTTTGGCAAAAGCGTCTAAAAAATCGGGGCGGACCGCCGCCGAGGGCTTGGTGGCCGTGGCCGTGGCCGATGATCGGGGTGTTGTGATTGAGGTGAACGCTGAAACAGATTTTGTAGCAAAAAATGCCGAGTTTCAAAGTATGGTCTCCCAAATTGCCCAAGCGGCCTTAGATGTTGAAAACATTGATGATTTGCATAGTGCGAACATCGATGGGAAATCGGTGTCCGATACTATGACGGCAAAGATTGCAACCATTGGTGAAAACATGACGTTGCGGCGGATGGGGGCCCTGACTGGTGCAAATATTGTGTCCTATGTGCACAATGCCGCGGCAACCGATATGGGAAAAATCGGCGTTTTGATTTCCATGGATGGTCAAGACATCGCATTTGCCCGCCAAGTTGCCATGCATGTTGCCGCGGCAAACCCCGCGGCCCTGAACGCGGCCGAGTTGGACCCCGCCATCATTGAAAAAGAACGCGCGGTGCAAATAGACATTGCCCGCGAATCTGGCAAGCCCGAACAAGTGATTGAAAAAATGATTGACGGGCGTATGAAAAAATATTTGGCGGAAATTACGTTAGTGAATCAAGCATTTGTTGTGAATCCTGATGTAACAGTTGGGCAAGCCGCCAAAGACGCCAGCGTCGGAATCAAAGGTTTCGTGCGGTTCGAGGTGGGTGAAGGAATCGTTGTCGAGAAAGAAGATTTTGCCGCCGAAGTGGCCAAGGTTGCGCGCGGGGATGATGCCTAAACAGGGTTATATATGGAAGTTACCGTAAAATAGAGCGATGGATGAGGCGTTGAAGCATTCAAAAATAACGTCTCACCCAATTTACGTGTTTTGAAAATGCTCATGCAGCGATGTAATCGCTAATGTGTAACCCATAACGCCAAAACCCTGTATAATGCCCAAACAAACCGGTGCGATCGTTGATACGTGACGAAAATGTTCGCGGGCATAAGTATTTGTCAGGTGAAGCTCAACAACAGGGATGGAAATTGCAGAAATCGCATCCCGTAGGGCGATGGAGGTGTGGGTATAGGCCCCGGCATTTAACACAGCGCCGTCTTGCGTATCATGGGCGGTATGAAGTGCGTCGACCAGCCCGCCTTCGTGATTAGATTGCATGAAACTGATATTCAGGTTGAGCGACTGACCGTGTGCCACGCACCGTGATTTTATATCGTCCAACGTCGTTGGGCCATACACGTCAGGCTCTCGCGTACCTAACAGGTTCAGGTTTGGGCCATTCAAAATAAGAATCCGCATAATTTTCTTTTCCATATGCGGGACATAATCGCAAGTTTTAGGTTGGGCAGAGGAGTATAGCCACAAAATCCGAAATTAAAATTTATCGTAATATCTTACAATAGACGGTCGGATTTATCGCGTGTCATAAACCACCATACAATCACAGCGGCTATGACCATCTCAACCCACGCTAGTGGAAGGGCGACTGCCAACACCATTGGCGGTGCAAGATTCATGTTGAACAAACCTAGCCATAAAATAACGAAAATAGCCAACCAAACGCCCGTTCCATATAATATCGCGCGGGACAAAGACGCCCCAAACTGTTTCAAGGCCATCCATGGCAGCAACGTTGCGGCAATAACCAAAATCGTATCCCAGACACCCCATATGAGAAACACTGGCAGGTTCATGGGCGCGATGTTGGGTAACGTTGGAAACGCATCGCGCATCATTGGCATAACGAACACGAAATAGCGGAAAACCTCGGAGAGATTAATCCAAACGAAATTCACGAAAAGCGCCAGCAGAAAAGGGGATTTCTGGCCTGACAACATTGGTGTTTGTGGGGGGGTGTTCATGCCATTGCCCTTGATATTAGGTGCAAAAAATTATTAGCCGATTGCCGCAGGATCATAGCGTCATCCACGACACGTGACATTGACCAAAGGCCGTTGGTAAAAATAACCAAAAGATTTGCCAGATTTTCCGTGTCTGTTTGAAGATTGCCTGGGGTTTTAGAAGCCTCTCTTTGAAGGGCGGTATGAAACCCCGTTCTAAGGCGGTGATTGTGATATTTTACTTTGGCCATGATGTCCGCATCTGTTGTCGCAATTTCTGTCGCAGAGTTCGCGACAAAACAACCGGGGCCGGGTAGGCCGGTGATCTCGCCCTGTGTGATTTGATATTCAAAATAGGCAGATATGCTTGCTAGATCGGCCGCCGTGGTTTCAACCACTTGAAAAGCAGGGGTCACAACTGTGTTTTGATATTGATCAAAACAGGCAAGATATAGCTGTTTTTTACCACCAAACGTTGAGTAGATTTTATGGCGGTTGGCCCCAATGGCCGTAACAAGATTTTCCATGGAAGAGGCATAAAAACCGTTTTTCCAAAAATACTGCAACGCACGATCTGTCAATGTATCCGATGTAAGTGATGTTTTTTGTGCCATATGCACCAAATATCAGAACGATCGTTCTGAGTCAACTCTGTGCATTTGTTTGACATACTATTCTTTGTCCCATA
>CALFSY010000076.1 GCA_937916365.1 uncultured Jannaschia sp.
TGCGGGAACTGATGGACCCGCTGGGCACCGTCACTCTGGCGCGCACTGGTGTGGCCGCCATCGCGCGGGGCATCTAAAAATTAGGCAAATTTTGTGCCGCGCCGTATACCGCATCGTATTACGGCCTAGTCCATTCCCGACGTTATTCATGTCGCGCCCGCACAAGACAAATACCTAGCGACATCGACAGATTCACATCACATGTTATGTGGGAGATGTTTTATATGCCCGACGATATACGCCCCGCCCTGCTTGATAATGTTATGGCCCCCATTGATCGTGCACATGGTTTACCCAATGCACATTATACAGACCCTGATGTTATTAACGCCGAAAACCACGCCACATTAGAAACCACATGGGCCGCCGTTGCCGTGGGGGCGGATGTGCCGGAACCGGGCTGTGCCAAACCGATTACATTTCTGGGCCAACCTTTATTGCTCTTGCGCGATGAGGACGGCGAAATTCGTGTTTTTTATAACATCTGTCGTCATCGGGGCATGATCTTGGTGGATACGCCGCGCAAAATTGAAGGCGCGATTCGCTGCCCCTATCATTCATGGTGTTATGCCAAAGACGGCCGTTTGGTTGCCACCCCCCATGTGGGTGGCCCCGGCAAAAACACCCACGCAGGGATTGATCGAAAGACCCTGGGCCTTTTGGCGGTGCCCACCCATACTTGGCGCGATGTGGTATTTGTCAATCTATCGGGCACAGCACCACCATTTGCGGATGTGCACGCTGATCTGATCACGCGGTGGGCCGCGTTTGACACCCCCCTTTACCACGGCGGTAAGGATAGCCGGTTTACCCTTGATGTTGCGACCAACTGGAAACTTGCGGTCGAAAACTATTGCGAAAGTTACCATTTGCCTTGGGTGCATCCAGGGTTGAACAGTTATTCGCGCCTAGAGGATCATTACAATATCGAAGCGCCAGGGCAGTATTCTGGCCAAGGGTCGTATGTTTATCGACAGCTAAAAGACGAAAGTGGGGGCGTATTCCCCGATTTTTCGGGGCTCTCACAACAGTGGAACACAGGCGCAGAATATATCGCAGTGTATCCAAATGTGTTGTTGGGGGTCCACCGTGACCATGCGTTTGCAATCATTTTGGACCCTGTGGCACACAATCGCACATGTGAACACGTGCATATCTATTATGCCGCCCCCCAAACCAACGCCGCCCTACGTGCCCAAAACGCCGCCCTTTGGAAAAGTGTCTTTACCGAAGATATTTTTGTTGTCGAAGGGATGCAGCGCGGGCGCGCCGTGACCCAATTTGATGGGGGCCGGTTTTCACCCGTGATGGACGGCCCCACGCATTGTTTTCACGCCTGGGTGGCACATCGGGTGGCAACCGCCGAGTGAATACCGACCTTGATACGGCATTGCACGTCGCCCATGCCACCAACGATTATCGACAAATGATAACGCTTTACGTACGGGCGGCCCAGACCCATGACGGGCAAGCAGCAGCATTTTACCTGACACACGCCTACATCTATGCCCTTGAACTTGGCGATCCACGCGCCCCCAAATTACATGCGCAATTAATCGCTATGAATGCAGAATGTTGAATGTGGTGCCCCCGAAATCATAATTTATCCCCTGAAATCAATCTTGCCATTGACCTTGAGGAATGGTGAAAGTTTTAGGATCATATAGAATTGAGCAAATGTGCGGTATTGAGGAAACGTTTACATCATGAAATTAGATCATCAATCTAAATAAGATTTATCTTTTATTAACCTTACTGCGATGGTGTAAAGCGCGGATGATAAAGGATGAAACGGCCCGCCAATGATGGCAAAGGTCCGTTATA
>CALFSY010000077.1 GCA_937916365.1 uncultured Jannaschia sp.
GGCGCGCGTTCGTTTGATTGCGCCGTGTGGTTTGTTTCGCGATTTGTTTTGAAGCAAACCAAACCCGTTTACCGTTGTTCCGGGATTAACCCGCGGGGGCTGAACCGCAGCACGGCCAACAAAATCACCCCCATGGTCAACAACCGCATATAGGCGGCGGACCCAATTAAATGGGCGCGCAGCGCGCTGTCCTCGGCCATGCCCGCCGTGATGATTTCCATCAACAATAGGCCCAGGGGTTCAACCTGATTCCACAACCACCAGATTAGAAAACCGCCCAAAACCGCACCCCAATTATTACCCGATCCGCCCACGATTACCATGATCCAGATCAGAAATGTAAAACGCAGCGGTTGATATGTGCCGGGCACAAGTTGACCATCCAGCGTTGTCATCATCGCCCCGGCAATCCCGCAAATGGCAGACCCCAAAACAAAAACCTGCAGATGCCTAAATTTAACATCCTTGCCCATGGCGGCGGCGGCGACCTCATTATCGCGAATTGCGCGCATCATCCGGCCCCACGGTGAATTCCATGCCTTTTCCAGAACCCAGATCAAAATCAATAGCACGGCGATAAAAAGGCCCGCGTAGCAAAGTTTCACGAAAATCGACGACAAATTCACCACATCCGCCCCCAATCGTGCGGACAAGGCGATAAACCAATCCGCCGCCTGTAGGTCGATTTCAAATGGCACAGGCCGTGGTATGGCCGTGACGTTTTTTACACCGCGTGCCAGCCAATCTTCGTTTTTCAAAATGGCAATCACGATTTCGGAAATGCCAAGTGTCGCAATGGCCAAATAGTCCGACCGCAGGCCCAAGGCGGTTTTTCCCACAATCCACGCGGCACCCGCCGCCAACAAACCACCCACCGGCCAGGCCAAAACTACAGGCAGGCCCAAGCCACCCAAATACCCCGTCAACGCCGGATCAATATTTTCCACCGCGTCAACGCCCGGGTCAAATACATAGCGGTATAAGAAAAAACCACCGATCAGGATGGTGAACAAAACAATCGTGCGCGCCCGCCCGGCGGGAAATTTCGCATAAACCAAGATTGCACCCAAAATCGTTGCAGCGCCCAAAGCCAACGCTAACACAATGCGCAGGCCGCCCGCCGCCCATGCTTCAACCACCGGGGGCATAGCGATCAAGACGGTGGCCAACCCACCCAATGCCACAAAACCCATGATGCCTACATTGAACAGTCCCGCATAGCCCCATTGCATGTTGACGCCCAACGCCATGATGGCCGACACCAGCCCCATGTTAAAAATCGTCAACGCCGTGTTCCACGATTGCAAAACCCCAGTTCCGATAAAAAGAGTGGCAACCAACGCAAATAGCGCAAGGGATTTAAGGGGGATTGGTCGCGTCACACCGATTTCCCTTTCATGATCCCTGTGGGCCGGAACAACAGCACGATCAACAAAATCGCAAAGCTGATCGCGAATTTGTAGTCGGTGCTTAACAGTTGCAATAACCCTTCGGGTTGCCATCCTTCGGGGCCCAAATGCCCCACGACGCGGCGAAAGGCATAGGTGATAAACACCTCGGAAAACGCGATGATAAATCCACCTAAAATTGCGCCCAACGGATTGCCCAGGCCCCCCACGATTGCCGCGGCAAACGTGGGCAGCAAAAGTTGAAAATACGTGAAGGGTTTGAAACTTTTGTCCAACCCATACAATACGCCCGCGGTGGTGGCCAAGGCGGCCACAATCACCCATGTGATGGTGACCACACGTTCGGGGTTGATGCCCGATAACAACGCCAAATCTTCGTTATCGGAAAAGGCACGCATGGATTTTCCCGTGCGGGTGCGGGAAAGAAACCAAAACAACAACGCCACCGCAATTACGGCAACCACAATCGTGATCGCCTGCGTGGTGCGAAAGGCCAATCCTTCTTCAAGCCCAGTTAAGGTGCGGAATTCGCGGGCCGAAATGATAAATCGCGCGCCGTCGGCAAATCGTTGATCGTCAACCCCGATGATGAATCGCACAACACCATTCAAAATGAACATCACGCCAAGGGACGCGATAACAAAAATCACCGGTTTTGCCTTTTGGCGCCGATAAAACCGATACACCACGCGGTCCGTGCCGATCACCAATAACGCCGTGACCGCAATGCCCAACGGTAACGCCAACAACGCCGTGGGCAAAGGGCCTAGTGTGACGCCCGCCCCCTGCAATGCCCAGGTGCCCAAAATGGTGACCATTGCGCCAAAGGCCATGGTGTCGCCATGGGCAAAATTAGAAAACCGCAAGATGCCGTAAATTAACGTCACCCCCAATGCGCCCAACGCCAACTGTGCCCCATAGGCCGAGGCAGGGATCAACACAAAATTGGCCAGCGCCACAAAGGCGTTTAAGATGTCAGTCATTTTTTTTACCGTTTATTTTCTTGTAAAAATTGCGGCTGATTTCCGATAAAATACCCAATATAAATGCAGCAACTATAAATAAATAACCTTGGTTTATAAGTTGTCGTGTGCTTCGTTGTGGGCCAAATGTTTCAATTGTTGAGATAGGGTCTGTTTGATACAAATGAGGCAACAAATAACCAAAAATTACCCCTAATAAACCCACTATTAAAAATAACCAAGCAACCCAATATCCGATTTTCGTAAAAAACATTTCATCCCCCCAAAAAACTGCGCCGCACATCGGCGTCGGTTAGCAATTCTTTACCACTGCCGGTGTGGGCATTGCGCCCTTGCACCAACACGTAACCTTTATCGGCAATCTCTAACGCTTGGCGCGCGTTTTGTTCCACCATCAAAATGGGGATACCGGTGCGCGCGACCTCGATAATTCGGTCAAACAATTCGTCCATTACAATGGGCGATACGCCTGCGGTGGGTTCGTCCAACATCAACACCTTGGGCTGGGTCATCAAGGCGCGCCCCACCGCCACCTGTTGGCGTTGCCCGCCCGAAAGCTGCCCCGCAGGTTGATGGCGTTTTTCTTTTAGGATGGGAAACAACGCATACACCTGTTCCATGGTGCCGCGAATGTCGTCGTGTCGGATAAAGGCACCCATTTCTAGGTTTTCCTCAACCGTCAATGATGTAAAGATATTACCGGTTTGTGGCACAAACCCCATGCCTTTGGTCACACGGGTTTGGGGGGGCAGGCCGCTAATATCTTCCCCATCTAGGCGCACAGACCCTTGGCGCAGGGTTAACATGCCAAACACGGCTTTCATCGCGGTGGATTTGCCCGCGCCGTTTGGCCCCACAATCACGGCAATTTCGCCTCGGTTCACCGCAATGGTGCAATCGTGCAAAATATCAGGGCCCGCGCCATAGCCTCCGGTCATCGCGTCACCGATCAGGAAAGCCATGCCGTCGTTGGGATCAGGATCAGTATTCATGGTTTGCGTTTGATCCCCATCAAACTTTGGCTGAGGCACACATTGGGCCACCGCCGCCGGTTTTGTATCATGGATTTCATGCGTCAACGTCTGCGCAGGTTTTATTTTTTAACCCTGTGCCCAAATAGGCCTCGATCACGCGTTCATCGGCTTTAATCGCCTCAATGGACCCTTCGGCTAATACATGGCCTTCGGCCATCACAATCACTGGGTCGCACAGGCGGGTGATGAATTCCATATCGTGTTCGATCATGCAAAAGGTATAGCCGCGGTCGCGGTTCAGGCGTAAGATTGCATCGCCGATGGTATGCAGCAACGTGCGGTTCACGCCTGCGCCGACTTCGTCCAAAAATACGATTTTGGCGTCCACCATCATTGTGCGGCCTAATTCCAACAGTTTTTTCTGCCCGCCCGAAATCATGCCTGCGGGGTGATCGGCCAGGTGTTCGATGGTCAGAAATTCCAATACTTCGTCCGCGCGGGCCTTTAGCGCGCGTTCTTGTTCGGCGATGCGGTGGCGCCCCACCCAGGTTTGCCATAGCCCTTCGCCGATTTGGTCCATCGGCACCATCATCAGGTTTTCGCGGCAGGTCATCGAATGAAATTCGTGCGCGATTTGAAAGGTGCGCAGTAATCCCTCTTTGAAAAGGATATGCGGGGCCAGGCCGGTAATATCCTCACCATCCATAACCACACGCCCAGATGTTGGCGACAACGCGCCGGCGATCACGTTAAACAGCGTGGTTTTCCCCGCGCCATTGGGGCCGATCAGGCCCGTGATTGATCCCGCCGCAATGGTGAGGTTGGCCCCATCCACCGCACGAAAGCCGCCGAAATGTTTGTGCACGTCTTGAACGGCGATCATGGCCCACCCTTTGATAAGGCATAAGGCACAGCCCGGCGGTATCGCCAGGCTGCGCTTTCGTATGTGCCTCGATGATTAGCGGTAGCGTGCGGTTTGAATTTCGCCGCCTTCGATTTCGATCTCGCGGTAATTGCCCGCCGATTCGCCGGCCCCCACCAATTCAACCGCTGAGGCCCCGATATAATCAATATCTTCCCCCGCTGCGATCAGTTCCAGCGCGCGGCCCAATTCACCGGGTAGGATCGGTTCACCCGGGGCATTGGCCACATCCATAACGTGGGCCGCATAATCGCCTGGCGCGGTTGATCCTGCCGCCTGCATTGCCAACAGGATCAGGGCCGCGGCATCATAGCTTTCTTTTGAAAAGGGTGATGTGCCGTCAAAACCGGCCGCTTCGGCCATGCCATGATAGATTTCCGCGCCCTCGGAATCAGTGCCCGGGTGTTGGCCAAACGATCCATCTATATCGGCGCCGAAGTTATCAACCAACGCTTGGCTAACCATCCCGTCGGGGAAAACAAATGTTTCAAAGGCCCCGGTATCAAGTGCAGATTGGATGATTCCAGATCCACCTTGGTCAACATAGCCTGCAACAACCAATGCCTCACCCCCGGCGGCGGCCAACGCGCCAACCTCGGCCGAATAATCGCCGCGGCCATCTTCGTGCGCAGCAACCAAGGTGACGCTACCGCCCGCAGCTTCAAACGCGGCGGCAAAACTATCGGCCAGGCCAAGGCCGTAGTCATTGTTGGTGTAGGTTACGGCGACCTCGGAAAATCCGCGATCCATCAATACCTGGGTCATCACTTCACCCTGGCGTGCGTCGGATGGCGAGGTGCGGAAAAACAAACCATTGTCTTCGACCGTCGATAATGCGGGCGATGTGGCTGAGGGTGAAATCATCACCATGCCATTGGGCACGGCCACATTGGTTAAGATTGCGGTGGTCACGCCCGAACAATCGGCGCCCATAATCCCATCAACGCCATCGGCTGTAATCAACCGCTCCGCCGCGGCGGTGGCAACGGCGGCATCAATGCATGTTGAATCCGCCCGCGTTGATGTCACGCTTGCCCCATCCAACAAATTGCCGCTTTCGGTGACCTCGGCCATGGCCAGTTCGGCCCCATCGGCCATATGGGGGGTCAGCGATTCAATCGGGCCTGTAAAGCCCAAGATAACGCCCAAGTTCACAGTGGTGGTATGCCCGTCGGCATGGGCCGTGCCGACGGCCATTGCCGCCAAAGCGGTGGTCAGCAGAAGTTTTTTCATTTCTAATCTCCATCATATGGACATCCGCGCGTGTCCCGCAAACCTACGTAAAGCGCATGGTGCGCTGTGGAAAGCCAAAAATATAAGGCACCGGATCATTAGGTTGGGTGGTGGTGACACGTTGGCGCCCTATCTATGATCTAATGTGATAAACAATACGGCCACGAACCATGAGAATTTGGAAAGTTTTATTTGCCTTTTTGATCGTGTGTGCCACCCCCGCCATGGTTCCGGCGCAAAATGCATCAAACATCACCTTTACCCCCGTGTTAACAGGCTTGGATGAACCATGGGCGGTGGGGTTTTTGCCCGATGGGGGATACCTGATTACACTGCGCGGGGGTGAAATGCGCCGCTATGGTCCCGATGGCGGGTTTGTTGCGTTGGCGGGTTTGCCCGATATTGCCATGGGCGGTCAGGGTGGTTTGCTTGATGTCTTGGTGCCGCGCGATTTTGCGCAGACAGGTGAAGTTTTCTTTACCTACACCCGCCCACAGGGGCGCGGCGCAGGCACGGCGTTGGCGCGGGCGGATTTGGGGCAAACGCGCCTGGAAAACCTGCATATCCTTTGGGAATTAACGCCGGGGTCAACCGGTGACCGCCATTTCGGCAGCCGGGTGGTGGAGGGGACGGATGGTTTTTTGTATGTAACCATCGGCGATCGTGGCAACCGCCCCACAGCC
>CALFSY010000078.1 GCA_937916365.1 uncultured Jannaschia sp.
ATCAACGTGCGCAAGCCAGCAAACCTGCGATGTCCAAATGTGCCTCTATATGCTGGGCCAAAGCATCTAGCGTGATTTCCACACCATCGGCATAGGCGGTTTCGCCGCCCCCTGCCCCCAAGGGGCGCAGCCAGGCCGAACGAAACCCATCATCACAAAACATTCCGTGCAGATAGCTGCCCTGCACACGGCCATTGGCGCTGATCGCGCCCTCGGGCCGCCCGGCCACATGGGCAAAAGGGCGCGTGCGGTCCGGCCCATCGGTCCGGCCGATGTGGATTTCATAGCCCGTAAACACTTCGCCCGTTGCGGCGTGGGTTGCGCGCGTTTCATGTAGGCGTTTTTTCGGGGTCATGACAGTGCCCACATCCAAAAACCCTAAACCTTCAGCCATGGCGGGCGGACCTTCGACGCCATCTGGATCGTGGATGTGTGTGCCCAACATTTGATACCCTCCGCAAATGCCTAGGATACGTCCCCCCCGCCGATGATGGGCCCGCAAATCAATATCCCACCCCTGATCGCGCAAGAATGCCAGATCGCCCAAGGTAGATTTGGTGCCGGGTAAAATCACCATATCGGCATCACCCGGGATCGCCTGCCCCGCGCGCAACATCGTAAGCCGAACGCCCGATTCCTGTTTCAACGGATCAAGATCGTCGAAATTAGCGATCCGTGAAAACATAAGGCAAACAATATGGACACCCCCCGCCCCACGGTTTGGCATGGTAAGATCGAACGCATCTTCGGCCGGTAATTTCCATGCCTCTGCAAACCACGGCACCACACCAAACCCAGGCCATCCCGTGCGTTCCATGATCCAACGATACCCATCGTCAAACAACCGCGCGTCACCACGAAACCGATTGATAATAAACCCGGCAATTCGCGCCCTATCTGCACCGGATAACACCGCCTGTGTGCCAACAATTTGTGCAATCACCCCCCCACGATCAATATCGCCGACTAAAATCACCGGCGTATCGGTGGCCGTGGCAAACCCCATGTTGGCAATATCACCGTGGCGCAGGTTAATTTCCGCCGGGCTGCCCGCGCCTTCGACGATCACCAGATCATGGGCCGCTCTCAGCCGCGCGAAACTTTGCAACACCGGGGCCAAAAGGCGCGGTTTTAGCGCACTGTAGGCCCCGGCCTCAACTCGGGTCAGACGCTGACCCTGCACCACCACCTGCGCGCCTGTATCGGTTTCAGGTTTCAACAAAACCGGATTCATATCCGTGTGGGGCGGCAGACCCGCCGCCATGGCTTGCAACGCTTGTGCACGCCCGATTTCCCCGCCATCAATGGTGACCGCGGCATTGTTTGACATATTCTGCGGCTTGAACGGCGCCACCGACAGGCCCCTTTGCCGCGCGGCACGGCACAACCCCGCAACCAGCAAGGATTTGCCAACGTTGGATCCCGTGCCCTGGATCATCAATGCGCAGGTCATCTGTGAACACCCAATGTTATAAAAACCAAACATGGGGTATAGGGATTATACTATGTGTCCAATATAAATCATAGTCTGCTGCATAATGGTGTTGTAATGGTCAAACGTCTGCCCTTACCTGTGAAACGATCCCTTCGCCTGACGGAAGCAGCCCATGCGCGGCTTCGTCATCTCAACCAAATCTATGGGCTTGGAAATAATTATTTGCTTGTGGTGCTTCTTGAAAACCTTGACGAAATCGCTGATCCAAACCGGCTTGAGGCCGCGTTTCAAAATTTCATTGCAGAATACGGCGCGCCGGATGCAACAGCCAAAGAATGAAACGCAATTCTTGCGCCTGATTTGTTTAATATTCCGTTCCTCGCTGTGCAATGACCCCTTGGGTTTTGAAGGGGTGTTGGATTTCCACCATTTCGGTCACTAAATCGGCCGCGGCGATAAGATCTGGTTTAGCATTGCGTCCCGTTAGGCATACGTGGGTCATGGGTGGTTTTTCGGTTTGCAAAAATTCCACCACCTCGGCCACATCCAAATAATCATAACGCAGTGCAATATTGATTTCATCAAGCAACACAAACCGCATGTCAGGGTTTTGAATCATACGTTTTGCGGCGGCCCATCCCGCCTGCGCCGCCGCGACATCACGATCGCGATCTTGGGTTTCCCAGGTAAACCCTTCGCCCGATACCACAAATTCGCATTCCGTGGCAAAACGTTCGCGCAGCAGCTTTTTTTCGCCACTGTCCCACCCGCCTTTGATAAATTGAACCACACCACAGGGCATACCATGGCCAATGCAACGCATAATCATACCAAAGCCAGACGAACTTTTGCCCTTTCCATCACCGGTGTGAACCAGGATCAGACCCTTTTTGGTGCGCTTGGTTTTCATCATCGCATCGCGTTCAACCTTTAGCGCCCGCATTTTTGCGTTGTGTTCGGCGGCGGTGTCGGACATTGGCAAATCCCT
>CALFSY010000079.1 GCA_937916365.1 uncultured Jannaschia sp.
GCGATAAGTTTTGCCGCAACGCCCGATTCCTCGGCCTTGGTCTTTAGTAAAACACGTAAAAGATCGCCCAACGCGCCCTTGGCGGCGGATCGATCGTGCCGCGCGGGGGGGGTGGGTTGGTGTTCCGGCAGCACGGCCAAACCACGCACAACCGCGGCAACCAATCCCTCGGCCACAGCACCTTTTCGTGCCTCACGCAACAGCAGGCGCGATGCCCCCAGTTCGGCCAATGTTTTTGGTTTGGTTGATGCCAATTCGACCAATGCGTCATCTTTTATAATGCGACTGCGGGGGATATTTTTATCCTGGGCGTAACGTTCGCGGAACGCGGCCAATTCTTTTGCGACGGCCAACGTTGGTCCAGAGTACGATTTGAATTTCAAACGTTTCCATGCGTTTTCGGGATCAATAATATAACTCGACGCATCGGTTAGGTTGGCCAATTCTTCCTCAACCCAATGGGTGCGGCCCGTGCGGGCCAGCGTGTCTTTGAAATGTTCGTAAATCTGGCGCAAATGGGTTACATCGGCCAAAGCATAGGTTTTTTGCGCGGCACTTAGCGGGCGGCGCGACCAATCGGTAAAGCGCGAGGATTTGTCCAACGGCGCACGCAAGATCTTGCGCACCAATGTTTCATATCCCACCTGATCGCCAAAACCGCACACCATCGCCGCCACCTGCGTATCGAACAGTGGGGCGGGCACAACACCGCCTGCGATATGGAAAATTTCCAAATCTTGGCGGGCGGCGTGGAACACTTTCACCACACGCGGATCGCGAAATAAATCATAAAGCGGGTCCAGCGACAAACCCGCGGCCAATGGATCAATCAAAACCGCATCGGCCTCATCATGCCCGGGCAACGCCATCTGCACCAAACAGAGTTGCGCAAAATATGTGCGTTCACGCAAAAATTCCGTATCAACCGTGACATAGGCCGCATCGGCGGCACGGGCGCAAAACGCGGCCAGATCATCGGTTGTGGTTAGGGTCCGTGGCAAAACATAGCCTTTGATCCAGGGTGCACATCGGGTTTTGATAGGGCAGCTTTGCACAAAAGAAAACCACCGGATCAATATGATGGTGTTTGATTAAAATACCCCTGATCTAATTATGGCCCCGGGGCCCACCAATACGCACCCCAATCCATAAAAATAGCACCATCATACCCGCGGTAGCCAAAATGATGATGATAACGTTTTGCAACGCTTGGGGGTTGGCCAATGTGGCGCGAAACTGTGCCAAAAAAATGGCGGGGGCAATCACATTGATCGCCAAATAAACCGACATCATTGTTGCCCATATTTTCGCCCAATCCGTTAGCTGTAACGCATGTGAAACGCGCCGGGCCGTGTAGGCACCGATTTCGACGGCCGGCACCGCCGCCAACATAACACCGACCGCCGGTAAATTCGGTAAACCGAAAACCTGCACAACGATCGTGTAAAGAATCCGCAACAAAACAGCCCACAATAAATACCGCAGGGCAAGGTGCGCAAATGTTGGCATGAATGTTCCCCTAACCAGATTTTGCCCCAAACGCATATGCCAACGGGCACGCCATATCAACGGGCACACTTTCTTGACGTCGCTTTGCGATCTGATACGTTAGATCGGGCGCCTTGGGGCCTGTAGCTCAACTGGTTAGAGCAGAGCGCTCATAACGCTTTGGTTGCGGGTTCAAGTCCTGCCGGGCCTACCAAGTGCGATTTTACTTAATTTGGGTGCTGGTGTTTATCAATGCCATGGGTGATGGGTGTGCGGTGGATCGGGCGGTGCCCCAACCGCCGATGTTGCTGTGGTTTGGGTCAAGGAAACATCAACCACCGTGCGCAACGCGGTTGCATCGGCGTGCGGCATTGGCACATATGATCCCCCCATGGCACGCGCCAAATCACCCAAGGCCCGATTGAGCCGCTGGCCAGTATCAACTACAATGGTTGGCACCGCCTGCGCATGGATCGCGCGGGCCATCGCCATGGCATCGGCCATGGCCTGTGCACGATCTGCGGCCCCTTGCAAATCAACATTCGCGCGCCCGTCGGTTAACAATGCCAAAGCCGGGGTCATACCACCACCCCGTATTTTAACGGCCAAATCAAACGCCGATTTCAAACCGGCGGCCAGGGGCGTGCCGCCCCCGCCCGGCACCGCGGCAAGGCGGCGCTTGGCCCGCACAAGCGACCGTGTGGGCGGCAACAACAAATCGGCGGTTTTACCCCGAAATGCGATCAACGCGGCATGGTCGCGGCGCGCATATGCTGCGGCCAACAGTAACTCAACCGCGCCCTTTGCCTCGGCCAACCGCGCCATCGCGGCCGAACCGGACGCATCCACCACAAAAATGATGGCGCGTGTGGTGGTTTCTTCAAACCGGCGCACATGAATATCGGCAGAGCGCACGTAAATCGGTCTGTCAAAACGGGCGGCGCGGCGGCGGCGCGTTTGCCAGGGTGCGGCAGCGCGCAATGTAGCAATCAAATCAACGCGCGCGGCATTTCCGGGGCGCCCGGGGCGCGGGGGCATGGGGCGCCCGCGCCGATGGGCGGCATGTGTTGCCCCGGCCCCCACACCTTGGGCAGAGGATGGGTGCCGCATGTTTTTGCCTGTTTGCATGTGCGCCAAAACATCCGGCGGCAAAACCGCCTTTGCGGCCTCCAACAAAAT
>CALFSY010000080.1 GCA_937916365.1 uncultured Jannaschia sp.
CGCAGCATCGGCAACAATATCACCCGTAGGCAGAACGCGGTTTTGGAGGGGCATTTAGAAATTTACTACAAACCGGTTGAAGATAAAAAGCGCTGCACTGCCTGAGAATAACGTCCCGGAGTTCCTAGTCGTGCGTTTATTCCGCGATGGGTTAGTGCTATTCGTAAAACCTCGGCTCTGCCGCCGTTGGATCTAATTACACTGCTAAACCGGTCCGCATCTGCGCACGCATTATCGCGACGTAAAGTAGAACAAACAAGTAAGATTGGATTAATGCTACCTTGAAGTTGCGCCAGAGGCGAAGCGGCACGCCAAAAAGCGGGGTCAGAGCCGAACGCATCGTGATATATTTGCCGGACATTACCAGAGGACATCGTTCTCTCTAAATCATAGGGGGAACTATCAAGTGCGACAGTGGCGTGCCAGCGCCTTGCACCTTGGCTCGTAGCAATGTTGGTATTTGCCGTTAACAGTGCCGCAAGATGTGCACCAGCAGAATGCCCCATTAAACATATGCGATTTGGATTGCAGCCCCAATTCGGGGCATTTTGTTGAACAAAGGTCATAGCTTGGGCTACATCGGCTGCTTGCTCTAGTGGGTTCGCATCGGGCAAAAGACGATAATTTGTAGAAATGAAAATATAACCTCGGCGGTTGAAATAATCGCGCTTATTTCGCCATGTCGCCGAATTACGTTTATCGCCGATCTGCCAAGCGCCACCATGGACCATAAACACAATGGATGCCGATTGCGGTTGAGAAGGCAAATAAACATCCATTCTCTGTAGGCGATGTGGCCCATAGGCCAGATCATATAAGGCCATACCGTTTGCAGAAAGACGATGCGGCAGAAAGACAGAATAACCTGCCCCTAACAAAACTGTTCGACGATTCATAAGATGAGGCATGCTCGTTTCCTTCTTTATGGTTTTTATACCACGCAAAATAACACAATTTCTGTCGTTCAGACCATCAACTCCTTCGTCGCGGTTAGCTGCACATCGGGGTAATCGCGCGCGGATAACCAAGGCGTTGCAGGATGGTCGGCACCCTACGTTAGCAGATCACGGATCAGCGAGATCACCGTGGCCGCGATCACCAATGCCAGCATCCATTTAAGGATCGTCAAATCGCGTTCCAGCCGCGCAATATCTGCCTTTGTGGCAAGGCTATCCTGGGACATGGCCGTAGCCCGCCGCGCGGGCCTTATCCTCGGGCGCGCCTGCCGCAACCAGGGCATCATACATTTCGGCATTCATCATCGCCATGCCCCAGATATAACCTGCGCTTGCGCCTAAAACAAGCGAGTGGCAAGGCCCCTATCAGTTACAGATTTCGTGAAAGGGGGCGATAAAGTTTTCAAGTTTTCTAAGCGGTCGCCGCCAAATATCTGGTGCATGACAGGGATAGATTGGTCGCCGCACCAAAACCTTAGACGGCTGTTATCTGTGCAACGCTGGCCCCATAATGAAAACGATCAAACTCTTTTAAGAGGGTATGTTTAAGAGAGGCGTGGAAATCATGGCAACCCTTTTTGCGTATAATTTACACCATCAACTCCTTCGTCGCGCTGAGCTGCACATCGGGGTAATCACGCGCCACGCGGTCGATATCCCATTGCAGGCGGGTTAGATACACGGGGTCGCCGTCGTTATCGGTGGCCATGTGCGCCTTATTGGCCGCGGCAAAGGCCTCGACCGCATCTTTTTCCCCATGCACCCAACGGGCTGAGGTGAATTGTGATGCCTCAAACCGCACGGGCAGGCCGTATTCCATTTCAATGCGGCTGGCCAGCACATCGAATTGCAACGCGCCCACCACGCCCACGATATGGCCCGCCCCGAATGCGGGCTTAAACACCTTTGCCGCACCTTCCTCGGCGAATTGCATCAATGCTTTGTCCAGGTGCTTGGCCTTCATCGGGTCGCCCGCGCGGGCGGTTTGCAACAGTTCCGGGGCGAAACTGGGAATGCCGGTAAAGCGCAGCGCCTCGCCCTCGGTCAATGTATCGCCGATGCGCAACTGCCCGTGGTTGGGAATGCCGATAATATCGCCGGCCCAGGCCTCTTCGGCCAGGGCGCGATCGGCGGCCAGAAACAGCACAGGCGCGGTGATGGCCATCGGTTTTTTCGCCCGCACATGCATGAGCTTCATGCCCCGTTGAAAATGGCCCGAGGCCAGACGCACAAATGCCACGCGGTCGCGGTGCTTTGGATCCATATTGGCCTGCACCTTGAACACGAATCCCGAAACCTTGGGTTCTTCGGGTGCGATTTGGCGGGGGGTGGCCGATTGCACCTGTGGCTGCGGGCCGTATTGGGCGATGCCGTTCATCAATTCCTTTACCCCGAACGAATTAATGGCCGACCCAAACCAGATGGGGGTCAGCGTGCCGTCCAAAAACGCCTTGGTGTCCAGCGGGGGTAACAAACCGCGCGCCATGTCGACCCCTTCGCGCAGTTGGTCGCACAACGCGGGCGGCACATGATCGGCCAGGCGCGGGTCATCCAGGCCGTCGATCTGAACCGAGGTTGCCACGCGGTTACGATCGGCACGATCCATCAATTCCAACCGATCATGGATCAGGTCATAACACCCCAAAAAATCGCGCCCCTGGCCTATGGGCCAGGATGCGGGTGTCACATCAATGGCAAGATTTTCCTGGATTTCATCAATGATGTCAAAGGTATCGCGGCTTTCGCGGTCCATCTTGTTGCAAAAGGTCAAGATCGGCAAATCGCGCAGGCGGCAGACCTCAAACAATTTTTGCGTCTGGCTTTCCACGCCTTTGGCGCCGTCAATGACCATGACCGCCGCGTCCACGGCGGTGATGGTGCGATAGGTGTCTTCGGAAAAATCGCTGTGCCCGGGGGTATCGACCAGGTTAAATCGCCAATCGCCATAATCGAATGACATGGCCGAGGCCGAGACAGAAATGCCGCGATCCTTTTCCATTTGCATAAAATCGGATCGGGTGCGCCGGGCCTCTCCCTTTGCGCGCACCTGGCCGGCCATTTGAATTGCGCCACCATACAGCAGAAATTTTTCCGTCAACGTCGTTTTGCCCGCATCGGGGTGCGAGATGATGGCAAACGTGCGCCGCCGCGCGATTTCAGGCGGCAAAGCGGGGCGATTGGGGGCGGGGATCGACATGCCGTGCCCGTAGCCGAGCATGGGGGCAAAGGCAAATTGTTTGATGCTATTTGTTTAGCGCCCCGATACCACCGGCCACGCCCGCCGCCAAACCCGCAAGGGTTTCGTGCGACACTGCTGGCCCCAAAAGATACCCCAGCCCACCACAGATTAAACCAATCGGCCCTGCGACTGCTGCTGTTCCCAATGCCTTGCCCGCAGATTTTTGAAATGCTTTCGCAAACTCACTTGGCGTTTTCGTGGCATGTTCAAGCTGTTGCGTCAAATCCGCGACCTGTTGTTTAAGCGTTTCAATTTCTTGCAACAGGTCGTTTTCATTCGGTGTCTCTACCGCTGTTTTGTCTGCAATGGCGCGCAGCGTTAAAACCATTTCATCCAATAGGGCGATTTCGGGGCCAAGGGCATTGGTGTTTTGTCGGTGAAATTGCACCATGGTTTCGATGTGAAAGGCAACGGCCCCCGCCGTTAGGGATGTGCCGACGGCACG
>CALFSY010000081.1 GCA_937916365.1 uncultured Jannaschia sp.
CTCATACCTTTATCAAGCATCATCAGAACGGCGAAGACCAAAAGCAAACAATTTATTATACCCAAGGCGGCAGCTCAGCGACATTTTTTATGAGGCAAGCACTTTGGAAGTATTATGACGAATACTCGAATGAAATGGAAGATAATCTGTCTGAACGCGAGATGAAGAGCGAAGAAATTGTGGCAATTCTCGACAAAGAGTTTGGCGGTGAGATAAAAATACATCATGCCAACAATGCAAAGCTTCTGAGGATCGAAGCAAACTGCTTTGCAGAGTGGATAAAGCATGGAATTTTATGTTTGCACCGACACCTGTTGCAAAAAAAAGATAAGCGTAAACATGGACTAGGTGCTTTAATCAAACGAAAGTATCGTTAAATTCATTGATACCGAGGCGATGCACACGTGATGAAAAGACTCAGATAAAAGCCTCGCAGAAATTCCCACATCGCAAGATAAACCAAAACGCTGAGCAATAAAAATGGCGGCCCCGGCAGGATTTGAACCTGCAACCTATCCCTTAGGAGGGGATTGCTCTATCCAGTTGAGCCACGGGGCCGTTCCCTTTTGTCGGGCATTTATCGAAAACACACAAGGCCCAGGGGTGCGGTGTGCCATTTCAAACAGTGCACGCGAAAATTATGGTGCACCTGATTACATCATCCCCTAAACCTTATTGACGCGGAACCAATGCCCATGCCAACACGCGGCGCGTGATAAAGATCAATATCGCGCACACATTCGGGTGAATACGTTTGCGACAGGGCCTGCGATGAAATCATTTAACATTGCCGCGCCCCATGGCGACGGGGCCTGTGTATCATCCACCCGCATCGGTGTCATTGATATTGGGTCAAATTCGGTGCGCCTGGTGGTTTTTGATGGGGCAATGCAATGCCCGGTCTATATCCATAATGAAAAGGTTTCTTGTGGTTTAGGGATCGGTCTTTCGCAAACCAGGCACCTTAACCCCGCGGGAAAGCCCCGCGCATTGGCCGCGATAGAACGGTTTGTGGCCCTAGCCCGGCACATGCGCGCCACACCGATTTTCGCGGTTGCCACCGCCGCCGTCCGTGATGCGACCGATGGTGCCGATTTTAAGCAACAGGTTTTAGATCGCACCGGCGTTGACATAAGCATCTTAGATGGTGCGGCCGAGACCCGTTTATCAGCCCAGGGTTGTTTT
>CALFSY010000082.1 GCA_937916365.1 uncultured Jannaschia sp.
CGGCGATTGCCCCCTCCATCCGGATCATGGCGCGGCGAATAATATCGGCCGCCGCGCCCTGGATCGGCGCGTTGATCGCGGCGCGATAGGCAAAGCCCGCGGCGGGGCCTTTGGCGTTAATCTCGGGCGTGTGGATTTTGCGCCCGAACAATGTTTCGACCAGCCCATGTTTTTTGGCAAAATCGCGGGTGGCGTTCATATAATCCTTAATGCCAGGGAAGCGTTCAAAATAACGGTCGATGAACCCTTTGGCCTCATCCCGGGGAATGCGCAGGTTACGCGCCAGGCCAAAGGCCGAAATGCCATAGATCACCCCGAAATTGATCGCCTTGGCCCGGCGGCGGGTTTCCGGCGTCATCTGATCCAACGGCACGTTGAACATTTCCGAGGCTGTGGCGGCATGAATATCTTGGCCATCACGAAACGCCTGTTTTAACGCCTCAATATCGGCGATATGGGCCAGAATGCGCAACTCGATCTGCGAATAATCCAATGACACCAACACATGCCCCGGTTCGGCAACAAATGCCTCACGAATGCGGCGGCCTTCCTCGGTGCGGATGGGGATGTTTTGCAGGTTCGGATCGGTCGATGCCAACCGCCCCGTATTCGCCCCGGCGATAGAATAGCTGGTGTGCACGCGGCCTGTTTCAGGGTTGATGTGGTCTTGCAACGCATCGGTGTAGGTGGATTTTAGTTTTGACAACTGCCGCCAATCCAATACGCGCGCGGGCAGATCGTGCAGGGTGGCCAGATCCCCCAACACATCGGCGGGGGTTGAGTATTTGCCGTTTTTACCCTTTTTGCCGCCCTCTAACCCCATTTTTTCAAACAGAATTTCGCCCAACTGTGCGGGGGATCCCACGTTAAAGGTTTCGCCCGCCAGGGTGTGAATATCGGCCTCAAGCGCCGCCATTTTTTGGGCAAAGGCCCCCGACATCCGCGATAAAGCGGCACGATCCACCCTGATGCCCGTCATTTCCATGCGTGCCAAAACCCCAATCAACGGGCGTTCCAATGTTTCATATACGGTGGTCACGCGCGCCTGATGCAAACGGGGCCTGAAAGTTTGCCACAGCCGCCAGGTTATGTCGGCATCCTCGGCGGCGTAGGGGGCGGCGTCTTCGATTTTGACACGATCAAAAGTGATTTGTGATTTGCCCGACCCAAGCAACGATTTGATGGGAATGGGCGTATGGGCCAAGTATCGTTCGCTTAGTGTATCCATACCATGGTTGTGTAATCCTGCGTGCATCGCGTAGGACATCAACATTGTGTCGTCTATGGGGGCAATAGTGATGCCATATCGCGCCAGGATTTTGGCATCGTATTTTATATTCTGGCCAATTTTTAGGATACTTGCATCCTCTAACATCGGTTTTAGGCGGTCCAATGCCGCCTTTACGCCGATCTGCCTCTCGGCTAACATTTCTGATCCGAACAACCCTTCGCCCCCCTCGGCCTTGTGGATAAGGGGGATGTAACACGCCCGCCCCGCGCCGGTGGCCAGGGAAACGCCCACCACCTGCGCCGTCATTTCATCAAGGCCGGTGGTTTCGGTATCCACCGCGATTTCACCACGGGCGTATGCCCGATTGATCCAATCTTGTAGGGTGTCGATGTCACGCACAATGTCATATGCGCCATGGTCAAGGGGCGGCGGGGCTTGCGCGGTATCGTCCGCATGTGCCACTGCGGCCGCCACATCGGGGATCGACGGGGCCTCGACCCCCATCTGCTCCGCGATCCGGCGGGTAAGGGTGCGAAACTCCATCTGCGTTAGGAATTCCATCAACGCCGCAGATTCGGGTGCTTTGACCTCAAGCGTCTCTAACGTAACATCAACCGGTGTGTGGGTGTCCAAGGTGACCAATCGTTTGGACAGGCGGATTTGATCGGCAAACTCAACCAAGGTTTGGCGGCGCTTGGGTTGTTTGATCTCGCCCGCACGCGCCAAAAGCGTTTCCAAATCACCAAATTCGTTGATCAACAGCGCGGCGGTTTTCACGCCGATCCCGGGTGCGCCGGGGATATTATCGACGCTGTCCCCCGCCAACGCCTGCACATCAATCACACGATCGGGGCCTACGCCGAATTTGGCGGCCACGCCGTCGGCATCAATGCGGGTGTTTTTCATAGCGTCAAACATTTCAACGCCATCACCCACAAGTTGCATCAAATCTTTGTCGGATGATATGATCGTGCACCGCCCGCCCGCCGCGCGCGCCTGCACCGCCAATGTGGCGATGATGTCATCGGCCTCATACCCCTCCAGCTCTAGGCAGGCCAGGTTAAAGGCCCGTGTCGCCGCGCGCGTGAGTGGGATTTGCGGGCGCAGATCCTGCGGCATTTCATCTCGGTTCGCTTTGTATTGATCATAAATATCGTTGCGAAATGTGTGTGATCCTTTGTCAAACACCACCGCCGCATGGGTGGGGGCATTGGGGCCGGTGTTTGATTCGATCATGCGGTAGATCATGTTGCAAAACCCCGATACCGCCCCCACGGGCAACCCATCGGATTTGCGCGTTAGCGGCGGAAGGGCATGGTAGGCGCGAAAAATAAATGCCGACCCGTCAATCAGGTGCAGGTGATGCCCCTTACCAAATGCCATATGCGCCCCCTTTGCCACGCTATTTGATCCTGTTTAGCGTGCGCAAGGCGTATGCGCGAGCCGCTTTTGCGCTTTACAATGCCATACGCCACAGTGACGCGCGCACGGCATAGGGCGTGGGCGTCCACGCGCCCATGGGCACCCCTGCCGCGCGCAGCATATCGGACACCCATGTGTTGCAGGTGCGGAATATATGAAACCGCCCGTGCGCGCTGAAAAATCCATCGCTATTGGTAAATCCGGCATCAGGGATGGGCCGGTCCGTCGCGGTTTCGGCAATCGCGGTCAGCAAAGCGTCATATTGCATCGGCGAAAGCCGCAGGCGCGGTATATCAAGGTTTGCCGGCACATTGGCGGCAACATCAATCCGTAAAACAGATCTGTCGCCAATCACACCGCGCCATAGCGCGGACCAGGTCACATCGGCAAATGTGCCCGCGGTGGTATAAAATTGCTCGGACCCCCACCCTACAATCACATGTGTTACAGAGGGGTCGTTGATTGGCACATCGGCCATGCGGGCAAATTCAAAGGTTGCGCGGGTTTGTGGTGTTGCAGGCAACACAAAATCCACATGGATGGGGCCAAACACCAACCCAACGTCCACGGGCGCCCCCGTGGACGCTGGATCAAAATACGCCGTTTGCCCCTGAAACATGCCCCCGAACATAGCGGCAATAAGATAGAATACCGGCACGGCAACAACCATCATCGCCGCGCGCCTTATGATGCGGATCACGCACGGTGTTCCGCGGCGGTGTTGGTAAACTCCACGTGGATGTATTTTTTGTCACAATATCCGCATTGAACCCATCCACGATCTTGCGGAATCAACAACCACACGCGCGGATGGCCCAATGCGCCCTCACCCCCATCACAAGCCACGCGCCAGGTATTGACAACCTGTGTTTCTGGGATGTCAGTGGGCATCATGTATTTCCTTTCTTTATCAACCTTGGGTTGATTTATATCACAATATGGGCAGATTATCGGCCAGCATTCAATTCACCCAACCTAAAACCCGTATCATGCTATTGCGGTTGATGTAGTATTGGCCCCAAAAATCGGCCCGCGACAAGATGCACGTGATAATGCGGCACCTCTTGCGCAGCGAAGTTGCCCGCATTCGATATTATGCGATACCCCTGCCCGCCCGTTGCAGGCTGCACGCCAAAATTTGCGCAAATCTGCCCGGTAACGCGGGTAAAATCGACAATTTCAGCGTCTGAGGCCGCCAAGGCAAAATGATCCGCCGTCACATACCCCCCTTTTGGAATTATTAAAATATGGATCGGGGCCTGGGGCTGAATATCATTAAAGGCCAGCGTATGATCGGTTTCCATCACCGTGTCGTTTGGAATTTCACCGCGCAGGATTTTGGCGAAAATGTTTTGATCGTCGTATGTGTAGGGCATTGTGTAGTCCTTTTTGAATATGGGGTCAAAAGGCATGTTGGTCAGAACGGCGTCAGTATATCTTTTTACCATTGTGCCCAAAACCCCAACGAACACAATTATATTGCCTAAGGAATAATCTACACCTAACGCGCGACAGACCATAATCTGTTTCCTTGCTGTTCGCGGGCGGTTGTGATCGCAAACTCTGCCCCTGTGGGAGACAGTGTCATCGCCAAAGCCCCTGTGCGGCGTAGGATTGTGGAATCGATCACAAAACATTGCGGCGCATCTTGGCCCGCTGCCTCGCCTGTCTGAACGGGGCGCGCGGCCCACACACCACTTTGCAACATAGCACGGGTTGCGGTGACGCCGACCCTTAGGGCGGCGGCCTCAGCCCGTTCGGACAAAATGATAAGATCATGGCGCGCGCAGGCACCCAACGCCTCGGCCAATGCACGCCGCCCCGATCCATGCCAAATGGCAAAGGGGCCGATGTTTGCGCTGGCCCCACGGCCATCGGCACGCCAAATCGGGCGGGCTGCGGCCTGTTCCTGATTTGCAGCATCGCCATCGTTTTCCAACCAAATCCGTGCAACAAAACCATCACCGCGTGCGCGGCTTAAACCACGCGCATCCGCTTGCCACAGCCCCGCCAACCGCCCGCCTTCGGATATAAGCAATGTGGGGCGTTCGGCATGGCCCCACATAACAAACGCAGCCAAGATTGGCACCACACCCAACCATCGCCCACGCCCCTGCCACAGCAATATGAAAAGCCCGCCCAATGCGATCAATCCCAACACAGCATGGGGTGGGGCAACAACCGGCACAATCGCCCCCGGCACTGCGGCAATATAATGGGCCACCGCCAACATCCACTGCAATCCCCATTCCATGACCACAAAAATAAATGGTGACAGGCCAAGCGGCCACACCACCGCGGCCGCGACCGCCGCGGGGATGACCACACTGCCCATCAAAGGCACGGACAAAAGGTTTGCTGCCAATCCATAGGCGGCAATCCGGTTAAAATGGGCGGCCGCAAACGGCGCCGTGGCCGCACCCGCCACAACAGACGACATTACCAACGCCAAAAATGCTTTGACCGGGCGGGGCACAGAAACCAGCCATCGGGCATCACGGACACCTGCAAACACACCAACCAGGGCCGTTGTGGCCGCAAATGACATTTGAAACCCAGGTGACATCAAGGTTTCGGGCCGCCGCAGCAAAACGATAAGTGCGGCAATCGCCACAGACCGCAACGTAACCGCACGCCGATCCATTAAAACGGCGGCAAACATAACCGCAACCTGGGTAAAGGCACGCTCGGTTGCCACATTCCCGCCGGACAAAGCCAAATAAAATGCCCCAACGATCAATGCGACACCTGCGGCCCATTTCAGAATCGGATAGCGCAGCGCCAATGTCGGAACTAACGCCAAACCTGTGCGCACGGCGGCAAACACGAACCCCGTTAATAACCCCATGTGAAGGCCGGAAATGGCCAAAAGATGGGCGATATTCGCGTCGCGCATCGCCTGCACTGTGTCCAACGTTAATGCCGATCTGTCGCCGGTTAGCACAGCCGCGGCAAAAGCACCTGGTTGCCCCGGAATGGCACCTTGGATCACATGCGATAATCGCACACGCAGATTGAACAACCACACCTCGCCTCCCGTGCGTGGGGCCAACGATACAACGGGGTCGCGGCTATACCCCACTGCGCCGAGGGATAAAAACCACGAATGCCGTTGAAAATCGAACCCCCCCGGTTCCACAGGGCCAGACGGGGGCCATAAATGCCCTCTGATTCGTACCGTAGATCCGGGTAAAGGCAGATCGCCCAAATCTTCCCCATGCAATGACACCCGCACACGGCGCGGCGTCTCTTGGGCGCTGATCCGTTCCAACCGAACACGATCCAGCGTTAATCGGGGCACGTCCGATGCCGATCGATCAAGTATTACAACGCGCCCCTCAATCATCCCAAAATAACGCCAATCCAGGATGGGACCTGCCACATGATGGGCCCGCACACCGGCAATCAATACCCCCGCTGCCACCATGGCAAACGCGATCCCCACAGGGCCAAACAGATCACGCCATATAAAAAACAGCGCAAACCCCGCGCAAAATATCATGCTAGCGACGATATAAATCAGGACGCTTGGTTCTGATTGTAAATTGAAATAAAATGCCACACCCAACGCCAACGCGACCGGCAGCCATGGCATCAACGCTCCCCGCTGACCTTGTTGCGCGGTGTAGAGGGCCGTTGCAACATAGAACATTCCATGGCGCACAATGCGCAAACCTGTTTGCATTCGTTGATGGAATGGTGACTTGTCTTGCATTTTACAGCCTTGCGTGTGTAGTTAGGAATGGATTTGCAGCAACATGGTTTACAAAAAATTAACGCCCGTGGTGAACGCCCTGCTTGCCACACGTGCCCAGACCTATGACCACCCCAATATCTATCGACCCACATCCCATTGTGACGCGCTTTGCGCCATCGCCCACCGGCTTTTTACATATCGGGGGCGCGCGCACCGCCCTGTTCAACTGGCTTTATGCGCGCGGTCGGGGGGGGGAATTCCTGCTACGGGTTGAAGACACAGATCGCGTGCGATCGACGGAAAAGGCGACACAAGCCATTCTTGATGGGCTTACCTGGCTTGGCCTGGATTGGGACGGGGCCGTGGTGCATCAATTTGAACGGGCCCCACGCCATGCCACTGTCGCGCGTGAGATGTTGACCGGCGGCCATGCCTACAAATGTTTTTCCACGCCCGAAGACATTGCAAAGCATCGTGACAGAGCAAAGGCAGAGGGTAAAACGACCCTGTTTCAAAGCCCTTGGCGCGATGTGCCTGCGGATCAGCACCCCAATAAACCCTATGTGATCCGCCTTAAGGCACCATTTGATGGGGCAACCGTAATCCAAGACATGGTTCAAGGCCAGGTGACAGTGCAAAACGCGCACCTTGACGATATGATCCTGCTGCGATCGGATGGCACGCCAACCTACATGCTGGCCGTTGTGGTGGATGATCACGATATGGGTGTCACCCATGTGATTCGTGGGGACGACCACCTAAACAATGCCATTCGGCAAACCCTTGTCTATCGGGCCATGGGTTGGATGGAACCGGTTTGGGCACATATTCCGTTGATCCATGGGCCAGACGGTAAAAAATTATCCAAACGCCACGGCGCGTTGGGCGTGATGGACTATGCAACCATGGGGTATCCACCCGCCGCGATGCGAAATTACCTAGCTCGGCTGGGTTGGGCACATGGCGATGATGAATTGTTCAGCGATGTGCAAGCGCTGGAATGGTTTGACCTGGGCGGTATTGGAAAATCCCCGGCGCGGCTCGACCTGCAGAAATTGGAAAATGTTTCGCGTTGGCATATCGCCCGAACAAACGATGCCACACTGGTGCAACAAATCGTGGATTATACGGGGATGATAGGGAAAACGACCTTCACGCAAACCCAAAAAGACGGACTAATGGTGGCAATGCCATTTTTGAAAGAACGTGCCAAATCATTGCCGGATTTGATTGAAAAAGCGGCTTTTTTGCTGACCTCGCGGCCCATTGTTCCCGATGAGAAGGCCACCCAATCGCTGGATCAAACCGCGCGTGACATTCTGCGTGATTTGACGCGAAGGCTTGTCGATGTTAAGTGGACGCGAGAAAATCTAGAATCGACGCTGAACCAAGCGGCCCAAGATCATGGCCTAAAATTCGGCAAATTGGCCGCACCCATTCGGGCCGCATTGGCGGGGCGCACAGTTACCCCTAGCGTTTTTGATATGATGTGCGTCATTGGCCGTGATGAAACGATTGCCCGCCTGACGGATGTCGCACGCGATGATAATTGACGATTTGGGGTAACCTAAATCATCGTGACGCGACACGACACATCGCTTTACGTTAATACGCCAACGACATGCGTCGTTTCGGTCAACTAATCTGCACAAGGGACGATCATGACAGAATCTAAAATCGCTACGTTAAGTTTTGATGGTAAAACCTTTGATTTACCGGTGCATTCCCCCTCTGCCGGTCCCGATGTGATCGACATCACGCGCCTTTATACCGACGCGGGGATGTTTACCCATGATCCTGGTTTCACATCGACATCAGCCTGCGAAAGCCAAATCACTTATATCGACGGCGATCAGGGCCATCTTTTGCACCGTGGGTATCCCATTGATCAGTTGGCCGAAAAATCCCATTATCTAGAGGTTTGTTATTTATTGCTTTATGGGGAATTGCCCACAGCCCAACAGTTGATAGATTTCACCGGCCGCGTCACACGCCATACGATGATTCATGAACAAATGGCACATTTTTTCCGTGGCTTCCGCCGCGATGCACACCCCATGGCAGTTATGGTGGGGGTCGTAGGCGCGATGTCGGCCTTTTACCACGATTCAACAGATATAAATGACCCATGGCAGCGCGAGGTCGCATCAATCCGCATGATTGCGAAAATGCCCACAATTGCAGCGTGGGCTTATAAATATACCATTGGGCAACCTTTTGTATATCCGCGAAACGATCTGGATTTTGCCACAAATTTTTTACGAATGTGTTTTGCGGTCCCAACAGAAGATTATGAACCGTCGCCTGTGTTAAGCCGCGCAATGGATCGGATGTTTACACTTCATGCCGACCATGAACAAAACGCATCAACATCGACTGTGCGCCTGGCGTCGTCGTCCGGAGCAAATCCGTTTGCATGTATTGCCGCCGGGATTGCGTGCCTTTGGGGGCCGGCCCATGGTGGAGCGAATCAGGCCGCACTTGAAATGCTGCGTGACATCGGCACCGTGGATAGGATCCCCGAATTCATTGCCCGCGCAAAAGATCGTGATGATCCATTCCGTCTTATGGGTTTTGGACACCGTGTTTATAAAAACTTTGACCCACGCGCGCGGGTGATGAAACAATCTGCCGATGAGGTGCTGGATCTTTTGGGGGTTGAAAATAATCCAACCCTGCAAGTCGCGAAAGAATTGGAAAATATCGCCCTTAGCGATCCTTACTTTGTCGAACGCAAACTATATCCAAACGTTGATTTTTATTCGGGCATTATTTTGGATGCGATAGGGTTTCCCACATCAATGTTCACCCCGATTTTTGCGTTGTCCCGCACTGTTGGATGGATTTCGCAATGGAAAGAAATGATTGCCGATCCAAAGTTAAAAATCGGACGTCCACGTCAGCTTTATACCGGTGAAACCTATCGGGATTATGTGACAATCGAAAACCGATGATCCGAATATAAGGGGAATCAGGGTGCCGCGCCGCGATGTAGGGCACATGGTTAAACACGTGTGATGGGTCACGGTATCTTTCGTTAGATTATGAAAGCATTCCATTTGTTGTATTTTACCCACACTTTGCGTGCAGAGGGTGCACCTTACGTTTATGTGATCGCATAATAAGGTTTCTAACCTTGCCCATGCCACATTGAAAAAGCAAATTAAGGGCAATCATGCTGCAACTGGACAATCAGTATAAACAAAATGTTTGAGGATGGAAAAATGCTAACCCGTCGCCATTTCATCATCACTGGCACGACACTGTTTTCGGGGGCGATCGCTGCACCTTTGGCCGCACAAGATTTGGTTGAATTTGACGCCACCGTCACGCGGCCCAATCCAGACCCGCTTGCCAATAATCCATGGGGGCTGCACCCGCGTTTCATGCCGACCCGCGTGGAACATAACCCGGGGTTGCGGCCAGGTGATTTGCATGTGGATGCCGTCGCGCACTATATCTATCACATCGGCAACGACGGTAGCGCCATGCGCTATGGCGTGGCGATTGGGCGGGCCGGGTTATACGAAACCGGCACATTTACGATTCGGCGCAAGGCAGAGTGGCCGTCTTGGACCCCAACATCAAACATGATTGCGCGTGAACCCGAACTTTACGCACAATTTGCTAATGGCCTGCCAGGTGGGCCTACAAACCCGCTCGGCGCGCGTGCCTTTTATTTGTATACGGGCAATCGAGATACATACCTGCGTATACATGGCACACCACAACCTTGGTCCATTGGCACATCGGCATCATCGGGATGTGTGCGCATGGTCAACGCGCATATCATGGACGTCTACAACAACGTTGAATTAGGGGCCCGGGCGCATCTTTATCCCGCCTAACAAGACCTGCCCACGCTCTATAAAAGCCCCGGTAAAACCGGGGCTTTTATATTGTACCATCTAAGGGTTTTAATTAGGGATTTTTGCCATCCGCAGATAGGGCAATTTTTTGTCGATTGATCCATATTTTGCGATAGCATCCTCATCAGAAACAGCCACCGGCACAACAACATCTTCACCTGGGATCCAATTTGCAGGCGTGGCGACGTTTTCTTTGGCAGCGGTTTGCAACCCATCCAAAGCACGCAAGATTTCGGCGAAATTCCGCCCCACATTCATTGGATATGTCATTGACAATTTTAGCTTTTTGTCAGGCCCAATGATAAAAACCGATCGCACGGTGGCGGTATCATTTGGTGTGCGACCGTCGGGCAAATATGCCTCAGCTGGGAGCATGTCAAAGGCTTTGGACACTTCAAGCCCCGCATCGGCGATAATGGGAAACCCGGGCGTGGCACCGCCAACGGCGGCAATGTCTTGTTTCCATTTTACGTGATCGTCAACACCATCAACCGATACACCGATGACCTTGGTGTTACGTTGTGCCCATTCATCGGCTAATTGCGCAACAACACCAAATTCGGTGGTGCAGACAGGGGTGAAATCTTTGGGGTGGCTGAATAAAATGGCCCAATGATCGCCGATAAAATCATGCAAGGCAATGGCGCCTTGATCGGTGTCAACGGCGAGATTTGGGATAACATCGTTGATGCGTAAAGACATGGGAAGCTCCTGTTACTATTTGACCGATTGCCTATGTATGTGGTCAGGGTATTGGATACACCCCGTTCCTACAGGATTGATGCGAAAAATCGCCCTAAAACGGGACAGGTGATTGAAACATCATCGCGTGGCCACCATCGGGGTGGCGTAACCCAAGGCTTTCGGCATGCAGCATCAGGCGCGCAAAGGCACACGCAGGGCCAGTGGCATAAAATGGATCGCCCAAAATCGGATGACCAATTTCTTTCATATGCACACGTAATTGATGGGATCGTCCGGTTTTGGGCACAAGGCGCAGACGAGTTGTTGGGCCTTCAACACGAAGCACACGCCAATCTGTCAGGGCACGTTTGCCCATTTCAAAATTCACATGCTGACGTGGGCGATTAGGCCAATCGACACTTAACGGTAGATTGATATGACCTGAGGGATTAAAAACCTTTCCCCACACACGCGCAACGTATGTTTTTTTAACATAACGTTTTTCAAATTGCAGCCCTAAATGCCGTTGCGCGGCAGGGTTACGCGCAAACACCATTACCCCTGATGTGTCCATATCTAACCGATGGACCAACAAGGCATGCGGAAAAACAACCTGCATGCGCGCCAATAAACAATCGGCCAAATGGGCGCCGCGCCCAGGAACAGACAACAACCCCGCAGGTTTATCTACGATAAGCAACGATTGATCTACGTGGATTAAATCAAGTGGGGCTTGCAGCGGTTGATAATCGAACGCCCCTGTGGCTGCCATCAATGCTTTGCTTCAGCATCAGAAAAGGCCGCAAAGGCGATTTTTTGCGCCTCGGTCGCTTCGGTTTGATATTTTGCTTTCCATTCGGAATACGGCATACCGTAAACGATTTCTCGCGCGGCGTCTTTGGAAATGTCGGTGCCATGGTCGGCGGCGGCCTCAGCATACCAACGGCTTAGGCAATTTCGGCAAAACCCGGCCAGGTTCATAAGGTCGATATTCTGCACATCCTTACGTTCGTCCAAATGGTTTAGAAGACGGCGAAAAACGGCAGCCTCAAGCATGGTTTTGGTTTGATCATCCACGGATTGGTTCCTTTTGCTAATTCTGATTTGACGCCTGCCTAAACCTGGGCGTCTTCTAACGCTGCGTCAAGCATACCTGCCAATCGCGTGCCCCAGATTTCTTGTTGTGTGGATGCGGCGATCAAATCATTGCGTAGCTCAATCAACACATGTGGATGGCCGCCCTGAACCCCATGGCGATCCAATGTATCGCCGGGCAAATGGCCGGAATAGGGTTGATTATCGCCCACACATAAATCGGGGGTGGCCTTTAACCGCGCCAATAACGGCGCGGCCAATCGGTTATCGGCGGCATACAAAACACCCACATGCCAAGGGCGCGGGGACCGCCCGCGCAGGTTCGGCGCAAACGAATGGATTGAAACCAACACCGGTGGTTCCACCCGCCCCTGGATCAAAGTCGCCAATGCGCGATGATACGGCCGATAAAACAGGTTTAAGCGCCGTTCAATTTCGCCGGAATCGGCGGCGCGATTGGCGGGAATGATCGACCCATCATATAGCCGCATTAGCAATGTTGGGTCATCCTCACCCCGGTTTGGATCAATCACCAAACGCGAAAACCCCGCAAAAATGGCCGCCGCGTTTAATGCCCGAGCCAAGGCGCGGGCCACCCCCGCCGCCCCCGGATCATAGGCGATGTGGCGCGCCATGTCACCAGGTGGCAGGCCCAAATCACCATCTGCCACAGTGTGCGGCACATGATTTGTGGCATGGTCACACATTACCACCCAACGCCCTGTTCGGACCGCACCCTCAATATCATACGCCAAATGTGGCAGCACTGTCATGTCATGGATCCATCTACGATCAGGGGTGTATTTATTATCCCATTCAAACGACCTGCATACTATAGATGTGGAGGGATAATCACCAGAATTACGAATGTGGAGACAAAGGCCAATGAAACGCGACCGCAATGTCAAAATCGTGGCGACCCTTGGGCCTGCCTCTGACGGGTATGATATGATCCGCCGATTGTTTGAAGCCGGGGCAGATGTGTTCCGGCTGAACATGTCGCACGGGGATCATGACGATGTGCGCGCACGCCATACCGCCATTCGACAAGTGGAACAGGACACAGGCCGCCCCATTGCCATTTTGGCCGATTTGCAGGGGCCAAAGCTGCGCTGCGGTATTTTTACAGATGATGCAGGCCATATTTTGGAAACCGGCGCCTCATTTCGGTTTGATCTGAATGACACACCGGGGGATGCCACCCGGGTGCAACTGCCGCATCCAGAAATTTTTGCGGCCCTCGAACCCGGTGCACGGCTTTTGGTGAATGACGGCAAGGTGCGGCTACAGGTTGCGGCATGTGGGCCCGATTTCGCCGATTGCGTTGTGGTGACAGGTGGGCAAATTTCCAACCGTAAGGGCGTGAATGTGCCCGATGTTGTTCTACCCTTAGCCGCGCTCAGCGAAAAAGATCGAAATGATTTGGAATTCGTGTGCCAACTAGGGATCGATTGGTTGGCGCTTAGTTTTGTGCAACGCATCGAAGATGTGGTCGAGGCACGCCGCCTGGCCCAGGGCCGCGCCGCGATTTTGTCAAAAATCGAAAAACCCGCCGCCGTTACCGCATTTGACGATATTCTAACCGCCTCAGACGGTATTATGGTGGCGCGCGGTGATTTGGGGGTGGAATTGCCGGTGCAAAACGTGCCACCGATTCAAAAACGGCTGGTCCGGAAATGTCGCGCGGTGGCAAAACCGGTCATTGTCGCCACCCAAATGCTTGAATCAATGATCGAAAGCCCCACACCCACGCGGGCCGAGGTGTCCGATGTCGCAACCGCACTCTACGAAGGCGCCGATGCTGTGATGTTAAGCGCCGAATCCGCGGCAGGCCAATATCCGGTGGAGGCCGTGACCACCATGAACAACGTTGCGTGCGAAATCGAACGTGACCCAAATTTTCATGACATCATGACCGCTTCGCGCAACGTGGTGCGATCCACAACCGCCGATGCCATCGTGGCTGCGGCCCGTGAAATTACCGAGACAGTGGATATTAAGGCGATCTGCTGTTTCACACAATCGGGCACAACGGCGGCCTTGGCCGCGCGCGAACGCCCCCAGGTGCCGATTTTAACATTAACCCCACTGATCGCAGTTGCCCGGCGTATGAGCCTGACCTGGGGGTGCCATTGTTCATTAACGGGTGGGCTAACCCGATTCAAAGGTGCGGTCGTTTCAGCGGCTCGCACCGCACGGCAAGGGGGCTATGCCACCGAAGACGATTATATCGTGGTCATGGCAGGCGTGCCTTTTAACGTTCAGGGGTCAACAAATATCTTACGTGTGGCCCCTTGCGCGGAAAGATTGATTTATGCCACAGACCCCGAATAACCAATCCAATCTTTAGGCACAGGGCATATTAGAAAAATATCCCAAAAACAGTTGCCAAATTCCATAAATACCCTTAATCGAAACATCTTGAAATCGGCGCATCCGGCCAAACGGCATGCCGCGATGCGCTAAAACCGTTTTTCAAATGATATGATAGGAGACGGAAATGCCGAAAATGAAAACAAAATCCAGCGCGAAAAAGCGGTTCAAAGTCACCGGTTCGGGCAAGGTGATGGCGGCCCAGGCCGGCAAACGCCACGGGATGATTAAGCGGAGCAATAAATTTATCCGCAACGCACGCGGCACGACAACATTGTCGGCCCCCGATGCGAAAATCGCCAAATCCTATATGCCATATGACCGATAAGAGGGTGCACCAATGTCTCGCACAAAAACTGGTCCTGTTACCCACCGCCGCCATAAGAAAGTTATTGCCAACGCCAAAGGGTATTATGGTGCCCGGTCACGCAATTTCCGCACCGCAACCCAAGCGGTTGATAAAGCCAATGAATATGCCACCCGCGACCGCAAAGCGCGTAAACGTCAATTCCGCGCGCTGTGGATTCAACGGATCAATGCCGCCGTGCGCGCCCATGACGCGGGGCTAACATATTCACGGTTCATTAATGGCCTGACCAAAGCGGGGATTGAGGTGGATCGCAAGGTTTTGGCCGATCTTGCAGTGCATGAACCCGCCGCGTTTGAAACCATCGTCGCCCAGGCCAAAGCAGCCCTTTGATATAAAAGCCCTGCAAAATTACAAACTTTGCAGGGCTTTGTTGCCTAGGGCCTCATTAAACGGGCGATATTTCACCCAACGCGGCAAGGTTTGGTTATCTTGCAATCCAACCTTTGCGTGATACAGAACAGTCTTGGACATAAGGCTGGAGAAACGCCATGATTGATGGGCTGGATGCACTAAAAACCACGTGGCTTGAACGCATTGATGCCGCAGTGGATGAATCCGGTTTGGAAAACCTCCGCGTTGCCGCCTTAGGCAAAAAGGGCGAAATCAGCCTGCAAATGCGCGAATTGGGCCGGATGAGCTTTGAAGAACTCCAAATCGCCGGACCCGCGCTTAACGCGCTAAAGGATGAGGTCGCCGCCGCCATTGCGGCAAAAAAAACCGCCCTGGCCGATGCCGCATTGGACGACCGGCTGCGCGACGAATGGTTAGACGTTACGTTGCCCGCGCGTCCCCGTCGCACCGGCACCATCCACCCTGTGTCCCAAGTTACCGAAGAGGTCACGGCGATTTTCGCCGATATGGGGTTTGCCGTCGCCGAAGGCCCGCAGATTGAAACCGATTGGTATAATTTCGACGCACTCAATATCCCCGGCCATCACCCCGCACGCGCGGAAATGGATACATTTTACACCTATCGCGCACCGGGCGATAACCGCCCGCCCCACGTTTTGCGCACCCACACCAGCCCGGTGCAAATCCGGCATATGGAAACCCACGGCGCGCCTTGCCGCATCATTGCGCCAGGCCGCGTATATCGCGCCGATTATGACCAAACGCACACCCCAATGTTTCACCAGGTTGAGGGGCTGGCCATTGATCGTGACATTTCCATGGCCAACCTTAAATGGGTGTTGGAAGAATTTTTTTCCGCCTATTTCGGGCGGGCGGTAAAAACCCGTTTTCGGGCATCGCATTTCCCGTTCACCGAACCCTCAGCCGAGGTTGATGTGCAATGCGCATGGTCCGGCGGAACTGTTACCGTAGGCGAAGGCAACGATTGGTTAGAGGTGTTGGGATCGGGCATGGTGCACCCCAAGGTGTTGGCGGCGGGCGGGATCGACCCCACCGAATGGCAAGGGTTCGCGTTCGGCATTGGCATCGATCGGTTGGCAATGCTAAAATACGGCATCCCCGACCTGCGCGCATTTTTTGAATCAGATTTACGATGGTTACGGCATTATGGGTTTAGGGCATTGGAGAGGCCGGATTTGTATGAAGGAACATAAAATATGTCAGAAACATTTGCAGCACTAATCGGATCACTGGTTACTGTCGTTGGTGTCTATATCCTGTATTTATGGCAAAAAGAAAAAGATCGCCAATATGAAATCCTTAAAGAACAAAGAGAAATAGTCGCAAAACTTATCGCACCTATCGAAGAGTGTGCTGGACACCTTTCAAATCATTTAACAGTGTTTAGTTCTGAAATTCCCCATTTATCCGAAAAAATGGTTGAATTGCGCAAAGCCATGGCGCTTGTGCGGGTTTATGAGGGCAAGGAAGTTGCCGATCAGGCCGAAGAAATTAGGCGTAAGCTGCTTGATATACTTAAACTTCTAAGGAAAGAAAAAAGTCTTCGACCGCCTGGCTACGAAAATGAATCTATTCCTTGGGGTCATAGTCCTAAAGATTATAAAGAAGCCCAAACGAAAACACGTGAAAAGGTAAAGGAACTTAACGAAGCGCTGGATGTATTTTATGAAAAGTGCGGCACACTTCTTAATTTACAGATAATAAGCCCACCCGTGGAAGACGCGCAAGCCATTAGCGAACAAGGATGATTTGATGATACAGAAAATGATTATTCTGATATTTTTCGGAATGTGGTGTGAAACGGCTTATGCACAGTGCACGAATGCGGGTGCAGGTTTTCGGTTTTTCACTATAACTGGGGAAGAATTCCTCAATTCAGAAACAAGAGATCAGGTTTGGTTTATAGCTGGCTACTTGCGTGGCATCTCTATGTCCAAACTACTAGGTGCACCGAATGAATGTGGGCAAGCTATTTTTGAATGCCTTGGAAATAGAACATACACTCAAGTTACAGAGTTCTCAATACAATACATCAATGATCTCCCTCAGCATTGGCATTTCCCGGTTGACCTTCTGCTCCTTTATAGTTTCAGTGATCTTTGTGAGGGTTTAGAAATGCAATCTGATTTAGCAGCATGGGAAATCGGCGAATGAAATTCACCCTCTCCTGGCTCAAGGATCATCTTGAAACCTCTGCCCCCCTGGACACCATCGTTGAAACGTTGACCGATCTGGGGTTGGAGGTTGAGGGCGTCCTTAACCCCGCCGCGCGGTTGGCGCCTTTTACCATTGCAAAAATCCTTACTGCCGAACAACACCCTGACGCCGACCGCCTGCGTGTGTGTCAGGTTGATACGGACGATGGGATCAAACAAATTGTCTGTGGCGCGCCCAATGCGCGCGCGGGTTTGATCGGGGTTTTGGCCAAGCCGGGCACCTATGTGCCGGGGATTGATACCACCATCGGCGTGGGCAAAATTCGCGGCGTTGACAGCCACGGCATGTTGGCATCGGAACGCGAACTGGAACTGTCCGATGAACACGATGGTATTATCGAACTGCCCAGCGGCGCGGTGGGTCAAACATTCACCGATTGGTTGGCCGCCCACGATCCGGCCAAAATCGACCCCGTGATTGACATCGCCATCACCCCCAACCGACAGGATGCATTGGGCGTGCATGGCATTGCGCGCGATTTGGCCGCGCGTGGGATTGGCACGTTGAAACCGCAGGCGGTGATTGACATGACCGGCACCGCCCCCTGCCCCATCGCGGTGACGATTGCGGCCGATACCCTGGATGGTGCCCCGCATTTCACCGGTCGCGTGATCCGTGGCGTGGAAAACGGCCCCTCGCCCCAATGGATGCAGGATCGGTTGCGTGCCATTGGCCTGCGCCCTATTTCGGCGTTGGTGGACATCACGAATTTCTTTACCTACGATCAAAATCGCCCGTTGCATGTGTTTGATGCCGATAAGGTGCGGGGCAATCTGCACGTGCATCGCGCGGCGGGGGGCGAAACGCTAACCGCGCTAGACGATAAAACCTATACCCTAGGCGCGGGGCACATGGTGATTTCCGATGACAACGGCGCCGAAAGCATTGCAGGCATTATGGGCGGCTTCGCCACGGGCTGCACCAAGGACACGGTGAACGTTTTCTTGGAAAGCGCGTATTGGGATCCGGTGCATATTGCCCACACCGGTCGTGATCTAAAAATCCATTCCGATGCTCGGTATCGGTTTGAACGGGGGGTGGACCCGGCCCATACTTTGCCTGGCCTGCACGCAGCCACAAAAATGATCCTTGATATATGCGGGGGCGATCCATCGCAGGTGGTTGAGGCTGGGGGTGCGCCCGACACGTCGCGGACGTATCCGTTAAACCCGGCACGCGTTGGGGCCTTGGTAGGCATGGATATTGCCCCGGATGATCAGGCACACATTTTAACCGCGCTTGGGTTTTCGGTTTCCAACACAGGCAATGGATTTGATGTGCAGGTGCCGCCCTGGCGGCGCGACGTGCAAGGCGAACCCGATTTGGTGGAGGAGGTAGCGCGCATTGCCTCTTTAACAAAATTGGCGCCCAAACCCTTGCCCCGCGCACAATCCGGGGTCCCACAACCGATAGCAACGCTCGCACAATCGCGCGAACGTCTGGCGCGGCGCACAATCGCCACGTTGGGCTATAACGAATGCGTCACGTATAGTTTCATTGACAATGCCGCCGCCACATTATTCGGGGGCGGGGGCGATGACGTGCGGTTGGAAAACCCAATTTCCGCAGAGATGAACCATATGCGCCCCTCTCTTCTGCCCGGGTTACTACAGGCTGCAGCCCGCAATCAGGCGCGCGGTATGATGGATTTGGCCCTGTTTGAATTGGGCACAGTCTTTCACGGTGGCGAACCGGGTGACGAACAAATGCACGCCACGGGCCTGTTGATCGGCCACACCGGCCCGCGTGACCCGCATGGGGCACGGCGCCTGGTGGATCTTTACGATGTAAAAGCAGATGTTGAAGCCGTGCTAAGCGCGCTTAACGCACCAGCCAAGGTGCAAATCACACGCAGCACCCAGGCATGGTGGCACCCCGGGCGGCACGGGGTTATCGGCCTGGGGCCGAAAACATTGCTGGGCGTGTTCGGCGAACTGCACCCTAAAATCTTGGCTGCGCTTGATGTAAAAGGCCCCGCCATGGCCTTTACCCTATTTCCGAACGCCGTGCCGCAGCCACGCAAAACCAACACCAGCCGCGGCGCCGTGACCATGCCGGAATTTCAAGCCGTCGAACGCGACTTTGCCTTTGTTGTTGATACACAGGTTGAGGCTGCAACCCTGGTCAACGCGGCGTTGGGCGCCGATAAAACATTGATCGAACACGTCTGGGTTTTTGACGAATTCACCGGCGGAACACTGGGACACGGCCAAAAATCCATCGCCCTAACAGTGCGGTTGCAACCCAAAGACAAAACATTGACCGAAGATGCGATTGAGGCCATCGCCGCCAAAATTGTGGCAAAGGTTCAGGCAACGTCGGGCGGCACACTGCGCACCTAATCAATCGGCACGGCGGCACGGCACAGGCGGTCGTTGATAGCGCGCCCCAAACCCGTATCCGGCACTGGGGCAATGTGGATCATAGGCGCCCCCGTCATGCGGGCGTAGGCGTCCGCATCGTGCAGCGTTTTGAACAAACGCGCGGCGGCCTCGGCCAAATTGCCGGTGGGCGACAGTGTAAAATCGGTGGTGCCCCCTGGCCCGAAACCGATGGTCACGGCCCCCGGTGGTGGCATACCCCCCAGATGAAGTGGCACAGACGGCGCATAATGGCGTGATAATTGCCCCGGGGCACGAATGCGCCCCGGCGTTGTATCCACCGTCAATGGTCCGGTGATTGGTTCGATTTGTTCACGCGGCACGCCGCCTTCGCGTAACAAAACCGGCGGTGGACCAGGGGATAGGATGGTTGATTCCACCCCTACGGGGCATGGCCCACCATCCAGCACCGCCGCCACATGCGCCCCTAATCCGGCCACGACGTGGGCGGCCTCGGTCGGGCTAATGTGCCCCGATGGATTGGCCGAGGGAGCGGCGATTGGCCCACCAAAGGTTTCCAACACCGCGCGCATCACCGGATGGGCGGGCACACGAATGGCGACAGTGTTTAATCCAGCGGTAACCTGGGTCGACAGGCCATTGGTCGCAGAAAGGGGCAAAACCATACTCAAAGGTCCGGGCCAGAATACCTGGGCCAGGGCGACGGCATCGGCGGACAGTGCGGCAATTCCCCGCGCCTGTTCCACATCTAAAACGTGACCTATCAAAGGGTTGAAATCGGGCCGGCCCTTTGCCTTAAAAACCTGGGCAACGGCGGCATCGTTTCGCGCATCTGCGGCCAGCCCGTAAACCGTTTCGGTAGGCAGAGCAACAATACCCCCCATATGCAATACCTCAACAGCGCGCGCGATACCGGCCGCATCGGGCAAAAGCATTTCGGGGCGTTTACACATCGTTTCAATACCGTGATTATAAGACGCTAGACCTAGCGTAGCGCGCGCGCCTGTGCAACGATGCCGCGAACACATCATGGAAAAGCCCAGAATTAAGAGGTGTTTGATATGCCTTACAAAGCCCCAGTTTCGGAATTGGATTTCATATTAACCCATGTCGTGGGCTTTGATCGCGTAACAGCAACCGATAAATTCCGCGACGCCACCCCTGATGTGGTAACCGCAATGCTGCGTGAGGCGGGAAAAATATGTGAATCGGTTTTGGCCCCGCTAAACCCTGCGGGCGATGCGAACCCTGCGGTTTTGGAAAACGGGGTTGTGCGCACGTCCCCCGGATTTGCCGCCGGTCATACCGCGATTGCCGAGGCGGGGTTGATCGGTATTTCCGCCGATCCGGCGTATGGCGGCCTAGGTCTGCCGCATACGATGACCACTGCGGTTAATGATATGATGGGATCTGCGTGCCTGTCGCTGCAACTTAATCCGCTTTTGACACAAGGTCAGATCGAGGCGCTGGAACATCACGCCTCTGATGACATCAAGGCGCTTTATTTGCCCAACCTCATTTCGGGGGCATGGACCGGCACCATGAACCTAACCGAACCACAGGCGGGATCAGATGTGGGCGCGCTTAACGCGAAGGCCGTGCCGAACGACGATGGCACCTATGCGGTGAGTGGTCAAAAAATTTATATTTCCTGGGGGGATAGTGATTTTTCCGAAAACATCTGTCATCTGGTTCTGGCGCGATTGCCGGATGGCGGGGCGGGCACCAAAGGGATCAGCCTGTTTTTGGTGCCCAAATACTTGCCCGATGCACAAGGTGATCCAGGCGTGGCCAACACGCTAAAGGTGGTTAGCCTGGAACATAAAATGGGCCTACATGGATCGCCCACCTGCGTGATGCACTATGACGGGGCCACCGGATGGTTGGTGGGCGCGCCCCATGGCGGAATGGCCGCGATGTTTACGATGATGAACAACGCCCGCCTTGGCGTAGGTGTGCAAGGGGTCAGCATTGCCGAGGCCGCGTATCAACACGCGCTGGCCTATGCGACAGATCGTAAACAAGGGCGCGGTTTAATGCCGGATGGTATCGGCACGATTCTCGATCATGCGGATGTGCGGCGGATGCTCATGGCGATGAAGGCCGAAACCTTTGCCGCACGCGCCCTGGCATTGGATTTGGCCGTAGCGATTGATTTGGCCATTGCCACCGATGATGCAACCATGCAGGCGCGCGCGGCCTTTTTAACACCGATCTGCAAATCCTATGGCACAGACACAGGCATCGAAGTGGCAGATCGGGGCATCCAAATCCATGGTGGCATGGGGTTTATCGAAGAAACCGGTGCGGCACAGTATCTGCGGGATGTGCGGGTCACGGCGATTTACGAAGGCACCAATGGTATTCAGGCGATGGATTTGGTGGGGCGTAAAATGATGGATGATCGCGCCGCGGCCTTTGCCCTAATTGATGAGGTTCACACCACAGCCGCCCAAACGGGCAACACCACATTGGCAGACACTGCAAAAACGCTGCGCACAGCAACCGAACGGATGCTGGCCTTGCCCCTGGCTGATCGTTTTGCCGGGGCGGTACCGTATCAACATGCTTTTGCGCTAACGTTGGGGGGGATGTATCACCTATGCGCGGCCCATGCGGCGGGTGGTGTGGGGCCACGCGCGGCCTTAGCGCACAGTTTTGTGCATCGGCAAATGGCGGCGGTGCCCGGCCTACTGACCGAAGCGGTGCAGGGCGCAAGCGATCTTTATGCAATGCGGGCAGAGGATTTTGCCGTGTGATTACCACCCCGTTCCCCCACGCCCCTACCCCCGGCACAGCGACGGAGGTGGCCGAGGGTATTTTGTGGCTGCGCCTGCCGTTGCCCATGGCGTTGGATCATGTGAATGTTTATGCCCTGCGCGATGCACAGGGGTGGACGTTGGTCGACACAGGGGTGAATACAGAAAACACGCGCGCGATTTGGGAAACGGTGTTAACCGGCCCCTTGGCAGACGCACCGGTGCATCGATTGATTGTCACCCACCATCACCCCGATCATGTGGGCCTGGCCGGGTGGTTTCAGGCCCGGGGCGCAACGCTGATGATGACACGCACCGCGTGGCTTACGGCGCGGATGTTGACGCTAGATGTGCAAGATCGCCCAAGCTCGGAAAAAATTACCTTTTGGCAAACCGCCGGAATAGACCGCCAAGCACTTGAAAAACGCCGCCAAAAACGCCCCTTTAACTTTGCCGATGCCGTGGCACCATTGCCATTAGGGTTCACACGATTGGACGAAGGCGCCACAATCACGATGGGCGGGCGACGATGGATCATACGCCTGGGTCAGGGACATGCGCCCGACCACGCCACGTTTTGGGCCGATGACGGGGAAATTGTGCTTGGCGGTGATCAGCTTTTGGCCACGATTTCGCCAAATCTGGGCGTCTATGCCACCGAACCTGACGCAGACCCCGTTGGAGAATGGTTAGAAAGCTGCACCGCATTACGCCCCTATGCGCGGGACAGTCACATGGTGCTGCCGGGCCACAAATTGCCATTCATGGGTTTACCCGAACGTATGGCGCAACTTATCGACAATCATAAACACGCCTTGGATCGGTTGCGCACCCATTTGGGCGCCGCCCCCCGAACGGCGGTTGCATGTTTTCCCCCACTTTTCAAACGCGACATCGACGCCGGCACATACGATCTTGCCCTGGCCGAGGCCGTGGGACACCTTAACCATTTGCATCGTTTGGGGCAGGTATCGCGCACGCTCAACGCCGATGGTGCTTGGGTATGGTCCTTAAACGAAATTTGAGAGTGCGCCACTATCCCACGCAAAATTGAACGCCCGTGCGACGCCATGGGCTGTGGTATAGGGATGACAGATATAATCAGATTGAATATGAAATCACCATGATCCAAAGCCCCGTTGGATATGTCTTTAGAAACAAGGTTATCCAGTGGCCGGATAAATGAGGAATAAAATGAGCGATAATGAACACAAGCATGGTGAAATGGACATCACCGAACAGGAAAAAACCTTTAACGGCTTCATGCGTTGGGTGGTTAATATTACGATTGCCTGTATCGTGATATTGATTTTACTTGCTATTTTCGCGCAATGATCGGGCCGTTGCGCGCAACAGTCGCTGCGGGCGCACTGCTTGTGCTGGCCGCGTGTTCGGGGGAACAGGTTTGGGCACCGGACGCAGAGGTTGAAGCCGCGGCCTTTCGCCCCGATGGTCCGCCCACCGTCACCTTGATGACAATGATAAATGGCCGGTCAGGCGGCGGCGGGCATTCCGCCCTAATGATTGATGGCAACCAACGTGTGATATTCGACCCGGCAGGTAGCTGGCACAACCCGCAAATTCCCGAACGCAACGATGTGCTGTATGGTATGCACCCCGCGGCGATGGATCTATATGTCGATTTTTACACACGCGATCCTTATCATCTGGTCCTACAGGAAATTGAGGTGACACCAGAGATTGCAAACTATCTAATCCAACAGGTTGAAAACCATGGTGCCGTGCCTAGGGCGCAATGTTCGTTATCGGTATCACGGATTTTATCCGGAACACCGGGATTTGAGGTGATGAACGCAAATTGGTTTCCCGAACGCACAATGCGGCAATTCGGGGATATTCCCGGCGTGCAAACGCAGACGATCTATGATGATGCGGGCGACAGCAGCCAAGATCTTTTGCGGGAACAAATCCGTGCCGAAAGGCGCGCGCAAGCCGTTGAAAATGCGTTTGGCAACGATTGACATCGGATTACTGCGCTTTTGGGCGACGTACTAAAATAAACGCGGCTTTATGATGCATGATCTCGCATGGCGTTTTTATTCGCACTAATTGGTAGTGGGTAATCGTCCATTCCAGCCCTACAAGAAAGCCGTGCATTATCTGTAAATTAAAAAGCGGGCCCGCGCTATAACAGCACGGGCCCAATTTAGTTTTAGAGCTTAGATTTCTTTTTTTGGGGCCGAATATCCGCCCCAAAACCCAATGCTCAACCCTTAATTGTTCGTGAAATCTGGGTAGGCTTCCAACCCTAATTCAGCG
>CALFSY010000083.1 GCA_937916365.1 uncultured Jannaschia sp.
TTGGCAAAATGGAAATTTACACAGTTGGTGGGCCTGGCCATAATTATTTTGGTATTAGGGTGGCTTTTGACCAACACGGCGAATCGGTTTTTTCAACCCGAAACACTAAGTCTTACACTTTTGATTGGAACGCTGGGCGTTTGGCGTTTTGGGTGGTGGTTTACCCATGCCGTTCGGGCAGAAATTTACCGCCGCACCCGATGGCCCCGCATGCGTGCGCAAGCCAACGCAGTGTGGCAATCAGGATGGCGTCCGCGCCGGTTACACATTCAAATGACCACGTATTTTGAAGAACCCGCAATCACAAAACGGGTGATTGGATCAATTCTGGGTCAGATCCGGCGCGAAAACATTCCCACCACGCTTTATATCGGCACCGGGTCTTCATACGATGAAATGATCATTCGTTCCTTTGTCGAAACACATGCGCAAGATATTCCCGATGATTTGGCCGAATTGGTTTTTTTACGCCAAAATCAACCGGGCAAACGGATGGCCATTGGTATGATTTTACGCGCGATCAATCGCAACGGTGTTGATCGGGATGATTTGGTAATCTTTATGGATGGTGATGCCCTGTATGGCACGGATGTGATGGAAAAAACGCTGTCGATGTTTGGGGCAGACCCCGAATTACAAGCGTTGACCACGGATGAAGAGGTTATTTGTTACGGGCCCGCCTGGATTGCAAATTGGCTTGATATGCGGTTTGCGCAAAGGCGTTTGGCCATGCAAAGCCATGCAATGTCGGGCAAAGTATTAACTTTGACAGGACGCATGTCGGTGTTTCGCGCACAACACATGTTGGACGAACGGTTTATCCGCACGATTGAGGCCGACCATCTAGATCATTGGTTGTGGGGGCGGTTCCGATTTTTGTCCGGTGACGACAAATCAACCTGGTATCATATGCTGACGCGCGGGGCAAAAATGACCTACGTGCCCGATGCCACCGTTTATACCATCGAGGTCATCAAGGAAAATGGGCTGGAACGGATGGTGCAGAATTTTCGCCGTTGGTCTGGCAACATGCTGCGCAATGGTAGCCGGGCCATCGCGTTAGGGCCGCGGCGGGTAAAACCCTTTATCTGGTGGTGTGTCGTCGATCAACGCATTGCGATGTGGACCATGATGGTTAGCCCGGCCATCGCAATTTTAGCCGCCTTTTTTGATCCACTTTATTTATGGAGTTGTTTGATTTGGGTGCTATTTAGCCGCGTTTTATTATGCCTGTTTTTATATCGTTACAGCCGTGAGGTGGATCTTACGTGGCCCTTTATTTTATATCTTAATCAAGTCATAAACGCATCGGTTAAAATTTTCATGATTTTTCATCTCTCAAAACAAAAATGGTCAAACAGAGGAAACCAAGCCGCCGGTGGTGGCACGGGGTGGATCGCATGGTTGCAAAATACAGTGGCCAAGGTGCAGTTGGTTATCGCTGTGGCCACGTTTCTAACCTTAATTGCGCTTTATGTTGGGCTATTGCCCGCCCCGTTTTGATCTATGATTATAGAGTTTGGGTTTAATGAATTCTGCGCAAAATTTGATCTATAAGGCTTGGATCATTTCGGCGATGTCATTGGTGCGGCCTTGCATCAAATGTGCGTCTCTCACCGCTTCGACGTTTAGGCGTAACAAAGGTTCGGTGTTCGATGCCCGCAGGTTAAATCGCCATCCTTCAAATGCCATGCTTAACCCATCCAACCAATCAACAGTTTCAGCCTTATCGGCATAAGCGGTGTGAATTGCCGCGATGGCGGCTTGTGGATCTTCGACGCGGAAATTGATTTCGCCCGATGATGGGTGCCGCGCCCGCATATCATCGACCACGTGTTTCAAACTCGTCACATCATTTGACAACCAGGCCAACATTAAAACCCATGGGATCATACCACTGTCACAAAACATGAAATCCCGAAAATAATGGTGGGCCGACATTTCGCCCCCATATACGGCGTTTTCGGCCCGCATGGATGCCTTTAGAAACGCATGGCCAGTTTTTGACATAACTGCATGCCCACCGGCCTGTGTGACCAAACGCTGCGTATTCCAAATGATGCGTGGGTCATGCACGATATGGGCGCCGGGATGTTGTGTTAAGATCGCGGCGGCCAGAATCCCAACAATGTATTCACCCGCGATAAAATCACCTTTTTCATCAAAAAAGAAACAGCGATCAAAATCACCGTCCCAGGCAATACCAAAATCTGCCCCGTTTTGCAGAACAGCATTGGATGTCGTCGGCTGATTTTCGGGTAAAAGGGGGTTGGGAATTCCGTTGGGAAAGGTCGGATCGGGATCGTGGTGCAGGCGTGTGGCCCGTAACGGTGCCCCTTTGGCGCATAGTATGTCAAAAATCGCATCAAACGCAGGCCCCGCACATCCGTTGCCTGCGTTGACCAGAATGTGCAGCGCGCGCATATGGTCCGGCTCCACAAAACTGCACACCTTTTCAACATACGCATCCCGGCATGACATTGCACGCCGCGCGCCGCGCGATGAATTGACACCGGCGTCCCCCTTTGCCGTGGCGGCACCAATTTGGCGGAATGTATCCTGCGGCACCGGGGCCGCCCCGCGACCCACCATCTTGAAGCCATTATAATCAATAGGATTGTGCGAAGCCGTAACCATAACGCCGGCATCGGTTGCAAAATGATCGGTGGCAAAATATACCTCTTCCGTTCCGCACAGGCCAATATCAATGACGTCTGTGCCCGCTGCTTGTATTCCATCCGCCAAAGCGTCAAGCAGCATGGGGGAAGAGGCGCGGATATCCCGCCCCACAACCACACGGCGCGCGTTAATCTGGTTAACCAAAGCCACACCCAAATTATGCGCGAGGTGTTCATCCAAATCGTCGTCAACCCGACCACGCACATCGTATGCCTTGAAAGAGGTGGGCATATCCATAAAATTTTCCTTTCGTGAAAGCCTTATTCCAATTCATGTTTTCAAATATATGAAAAAATGGTGTTGGGCAAAATGTAATATCCCCTGCGGCATCACAGGGGATCAAATTCAGTGAAAATTTTATAGGCTATCCTCAGGCCCAGGGGCCAATGTCAAGGGCGCGGTGGGCAGGGTCAAATCGTCAATCCCTAATATGGATGTCGGGCGTGATAAACGGTAGCGCGTCACCCAAATCAAACGCTGTTCAGCACGCGTAATCGCCACATAGGCCAGGCGTTTCCATAGGGCTTGCCCCGCCTCTATACGTCCCGATCGCGCGGCAGCAAAAATATCAGGCGCAAAAACTTGCACTGCGGGCCATTGCGACCCTTGTGCCTTGTGAATGGTAATTGCGGCCCCGTGCAAAAACACCGCTCCCATGCGCGCGGCATAGGGGATAAATGGGTCTTCGGTATCGGGTTTTTCGATTTTCACGATTGATGCGGCCGACAGGCGCGGAGTATCGGCCCCTATTACATGCAGTCTTGAAAAACCTGGCTTTGATCCAGGGCCCAAATAAATCACCGGCGCCCCTTTGATAAGGCCGCGTGCCTCTAAATCTATGCGGCGTTTGCGATGCTTCAGGGGCAATTCGATCCCATCACAGATCAAAGGTTCGCCCGGCATCAACGCATCGTCAGGCGCGCCCATGGCCCCGCGAAATGCCGAAATAAGGCGCACACGGGTCGCATTGCGCCAAACCAAAACCGGACTACGGGCCATCATGTCGCTATCAACACGCGCGGCAATAACAATTCGGTGGTCCCGCGCAGCGGCCTGTTCCACCATACGTTCAAATTGATCAAAACTTAAATCGGGATCGCCCAAGGCATGAGCCAAATCCAAAATCGGATTATCGGCCTCTTGCCGGTGAATGCGGGCCAGATGTAACCGATTGGTCCCATTTATTTTATCAAACGCCATAGCACCCGATTGCCCCACGGGGGCCAACTGTGCGGGATCGCCAAATAAAATTAGCGTTGGAAAAATTTGCCTTAAATCGTCGAATTGCCGATCATCCAGCATCGAGGATTCATCAACCAAACCAATGTCCAACGTATCGTCGCGCCGTTTCCAACCGGTAATAAAATCTGATCCGCGTAAACCCGCCGCAGCCAACGCTGCAGGCACCGATTTATGCGCGTCATACACCGTTTTCGCACGATCAAGTGCGGCCCCTGTTAGCGCCTCAAGCGTCGGGCGCACGCCCTGCCCGGCAAGCCATTCCGCCACTTTTTCAAATTCCGGATCATAAACAGGGGTGTATAGGATACGGTGAATCGTCGTTGCAGGCACACCGCGATGGCGCAAAACTGACGCGGCCTTATTTGTGGGGGCCAACACCGCCGCTGTGCGACGGTCACGACTGCGCCCCTCCCAATCGCCTGAAACTATATCAACGCCAGCGGCCTCAAGCGATTGCACCAGATCGGCCAAAAGCATGGTTTTCCCAGATCCGGCCTTTCCAACAACGGCCAAAACCTGCGCCTGGCCTTCGACACGTTGTGTTAGAGTATCATGATTAAGATCCACACCCATTTCGGCCAAAATCCCCGTGATATGATCGTGGGCTTGGGCCTGATCTTCCGAAAAAACAGGAGCGTTGGGCATTGAGGGCATCCTACAACATTTTGGTAACGCGCTGCCCGGGTTTAACGTCGGTCAATCAGTGAATACAAAATTTTAAGTTATGGATGCGAAGCGCCCCGTCCTGATGTCATGAACACCACGGATCAGGGCACACTTTTTATTACCGTAAGATTATACAAAACCTTCGCGTTGCGCCTTTTTGCGCGCCAGCTTGCGGGCCCGGCGAATGGCCTCTGCTTTTTCACGTGCGCGTTTTTCAGATGGTTTTTCGTAATGCTGCTTTAGCTTCATTTCACGAAAAACGCCTTCGCGTTGAAGTTTTTTCTTTAACGCGCGCAACGCTTGATCGACATTATTGTCGCGGACATTGACCTGCATAGTGGTGTCACCACCTTCCTAAGTTGAAGTTGCAATATAAAGCAGGAAGTGATCATCTAGCAGCACGATACAGGCTTGTCCATCGTTTTGCCGCTTAAAATGAAAGGAAACGGGATGAATGACGCGAAAGATCGAATAATCGACGCCGCATTAACGCACGTGCCTTTTGATGGTTGGTCAGAAGTGACCTTTCGCACCGCCATAGAGGATGCAAACATCCCAAATGTTGAAGCGCGCGCATTATTTCCCCGTGGTGCGATTGATCTCGCGTTGGCCTTTCACATGCGTGGGGATGCAGCCATGGTCGCGGCATTGGAAGAAACAGATTTAACGGCGTTACGATTTCGTGATCGCGTAGCATATGCCATCCGAAAACGGCTGGATTTAGTAGAACAGAATAAAGAGGCCGTGCGCCGGGGTGTGACACTTTTTTCCTTACCGCTTTATGCGGCAGAGGGCGCCAGAACGCTTTGGCATACATCAGATGCAATTTGGACGGCGTTGGGTGATACCTCGGACGATTTGAATTGGTATACAAAACGCGCGACACTGGCGGGGGTATATGCCGCCACAGTCCTGTATTGGCTCAGCGATCGCTCGCACGATCACACTGCAACATGGTCTTTTTTAGATCGCCGTATCGAAGATGTGATGCGTTTTGAAACCTTAAAAACTCAAGCCCGCAAAAACCCGTTGTTGAAACCGTTTTTAGCGGGCCCAGAATGGTTGGCACAACGTATTAAGGCCCCCAACATCGCAAGTAGGGATTTGCCAGGGCGGTGGCAGGGTTAAGCCATCCGTGTTGGATCTTCTGCCTCACTCACCCTATTATATGATGATCGAAAACAATGCCCCTAAAAATGCGTGCGATTGAAATTGCCGTCCCTGGTGGGCCCGATGTGTTGCGCCTCACAACAAGGAACGTGCCCGAACCAGATTATGGGCAAATTCTTATCAAAATTGCGTATGCAGGCGTGAATCGGCCCGATGTTTTGCAACGCTCTGGTGTGTATAACCCCCCGCCTGGTGCATCCGATTTACCCGGGCTTGAGGCCGCGGGCACAGTCGCTGCCTTGGGGCCTGGGGTCACGAAATGGGCCTTGGGCGACGCCGTGTGCGCGTTGTTACCAGGGGGTGGATATGCCGATTATGCATTGACCCATCAAGACCATGCCCTGCCCCTACCTACAGGTATGGATATGGCAAAGGCCGCAGCGCTATGTGAAACATTTTTTACGGTCTGGGGAAATGTGTTCCGTCGTGGTGGCTTAACCGGCGGGGAGCGGTTTCTGGTGCATGGGGGCACATCGGGCATTGGCACCACCGCGATCCAACTGGCACACCATTTCGGCGCGCGGGTGTTTGCAACGGCAGGCACGGATGAAAAATGTGCTGTCTGTGAAAAATTGGGGGCTGAGCGCGCGATTAATTATCAATCAGAGGATTTCGTAGATGTCCTATGTGCTGATGGTGGGGCAAATCTGATCCTTGATATGGTGGGTGGGCCTTATGTGCGGCGCAATATTCGCGCCCTAGCCGATGACGGGCGTTTGGTGCAAATTGCATTTTTACAAGGGGCCAAGGTAGACCTTGATCTAACCCAAATTATGACACGCCGGTTGACGATCACCGGATCTACGTTACGCCCACAATCCAATGCGGCAAAAGCCGCAATCGCCGCAGATTTGGCCAAAATCATTTGGCCATTGTTAGGGGGCGGGCGCATCACCCCGGTAATGGATCAAATCTTTCCGTTGGAACACGCCGCCGCAGCCCATACCAGGATGGAAAGCGGTCAACATATTGGAAAGATTGTTTTAACTATGTCATCGTAAAAAAATTGAGGCACATTTAGACCCGTTTTAACAGGATTTATAAGCCTATTATACGCATCAAACGTATGGATAATGATAGGGAAAATGCTGCGCCCCCTTTTCCAACGGATGCAATGGTTTATATATGCGATTGATTTCGTGGCGCGACTTTTTCGGGGGCAAGATGCCAATCGACCGCTGGACCATGACAGGTGAGACGCCGGATGACGACGGCGAAACCAAGGTCATAACAAAAACAAAGCCTAAAACACAACGCCCGCCGTTGTATAAAGTTTTGTTATTAAATGATGATTACACACCGATGGAATTTGTTGTGCATGTATTAGAACGCTTTTTCGCGCTGACCCATTCACAGGCCGTTGAAATCATGCTGACCGTCCACAAAAAAGGCATCGCAGTGGTTGGTGTTTTTTCCCATGAAATCGCTGAAACAAAGGTGGCACAGGTCATGGATTTTGCACGCCGCAATCAGCATCCCCTACAATGCACAATGGAAAAAGAGGACTGAACGCTTCAGGCCTTTTCCATGACACCGAACCGATGGACCATTGCGATCACAGCGGGTGATCTTTCGCCACCGTGTGGACCTACGCTAATTATGCAGGGGCGTGGCAATGTGAATTATTCTGATTTCAAAGACATAACTGTCGTTCAACGGTTCAAACCGGATCATGATGATTTAATTTACAAAGGGATACGTGCGGTGTTGCACCCACAAGGCCGTTTTCAAACCGCACTTGTCCATATCACAAAATTCCGCATCGCGACCCTGTCTTCAATCGCAACGGCGTTAACACATCTCATGCCCGACGGCATATTAATCATTGATGGTCAAAAAACAGAGGGCATTGAGACCACCCTAAAACACTTACGTCAACATTTTGACATCAAAGGCGCATTATCAAAATACCATGGGCGGGTCATCTGGCTAACCCGTCCTGAAACGTTGCCCCCGCGTGTATTGGATTGGATGGTGCCGCCGTTACAAAAGCGCGGCGAATATATGATCCCATGCAATGGCTTTTCCACAAAAGGACCGGATCGTGGGTCAACGAATCTCATCACGATATTGCCCAAACTTTCAGGTAGGATTGCCGATTTCGGCGCAGGATGGGGATATATCGCGCATAAAGCATTAGGTAACAATGCATCTATTGTTACCATGGATTTGGTAGAGGCAGACCATATGATGGTAGCGGCGGCCAAAGTAAATGTGCAAGACCCGCGCGCAGTTTTCCATTGGGCCGATGTAACGCAGTTTTCGACGTCCGAGCCCTATGACGCGATTTTGTGCAACCCACCTTTTCATGTGGGCCGCCATGCCGACCCGAACCTTGGATGCCACTTTATTTGGGCGGCGGCACGGAATCTGAAACCACATGGAAGATTGTTTTTGGTGGCAAATCGCCACTTACCTTACGAAAACACGATGAAAGATGCCTTTAATGCGGTGAATCTTTTGGGGGATAGCGATGGTTATAAAATCTATGATTTGGCAAAGCCCAAACATTAACCTAATACTTTAGGCAGGATTGTTGATATGACGCTTTCGATTCAGGGCAAAACCGCGATTGTGACAGGGGCCGCAAACGGCATTGGTTTGGCAATCGCGCGCCATTTTATTGATCATGGGGCAAATGTGATGTTTGCCGACCGTGATAAAGCGCGGCTAGCCGACGAATGCGGCAATGTGGTGGATGATAAAGGTCAAACGCGATATTTTGCCGGTGATTTACGTGAAAAACTAACGATCGAAAACCTGGTGGCGGCAACTGTGGATACTTTCGATCGCATCGACATCTTGGTCAACGCAAGCCGCCAAATGATAACGACCGATCCGCTCGACCCCATGGACACATCCGTGCAAGCGTTGTTGGATCAAAATATGTTTTCCAGTTTGCGCTTAAGTCAGGCTGTTGCCAAACGCATGATTGCCTATACGGCGGAAAATGAACACGTCAATGATACTTTTGCCGGGTCCATCATCAATATTTCATCCATTGCCCCGCGACGCACGCATCCCAACCTCATGGCCTATTCCATTAGCACGGCCGCCCTTGACCAAGCCACACGCAGTATGGCTGTGGCCCTGGCGCCCCACCGTATACGTGTAAATGCGATTGCATTTGGGTCTTTGATGTCGGCCAGCCTACACAATACCTTGACCGAAACCGAAGAGTTGCGTGATGAAATCATTGAGTGCACCCCGATGGGGCGCATCGCCTCAGCGAAAGAGGTTGCAGGGGTGGCGCAATTTTTGGCCTCTGATGGGGCCAGTTTCGTAACGGGTCAGGTGATGACAGTTGATGGGGGGCGCACCTTGTTAGACGCAGTATCAATCGCCGCACATTAAGGCAGCATAATTATGTAAAAATATATCTATGCTAAATTCAAATTTAGAACAGTTCCAAATCTTGACGGCGGCAAATAGGATTTGCATATTGGTGTCATCTAAACAAGGACCACAAAATGTTCATCCAAACCGAGGCCACACCTAACCCTGCAACTTTGAAATTTTTACCAGGTTTGACTGTTTTGGGATCAGGCACTGCGGATTTTCCATCGGCAGAGGCCGCAGCCATTTCGCCCCTGGCCAGCAGAATTTTTGATGTGAGCAACGTGACAGGCGTTTTTTTCGGCATTGATTTTATCACAGTGACAAAAACCGATTCTGTAGCGTGGGAACATCTCAAACCCGCCATTCTGGGCGCGATTATGGAGCATTTCCAATCAGGGGCACCGGTTCTTGAAGACGGCACCTCTAACATTGGGGGGGGTCATGCCACCCACGAGGGCGAAGATGCAGAAATCGTAGACCAGATTACAACGCTCCTTGATACGCGCGTGCGTCCGGCCGTGGCCCAAGACGGGGGCGATATTACATTCCATGGCTTTGATCGCGGGGTGGTATACCTACATATGCAAGGGGCATGTGCGGGGTGTCCCTCTTCTACCATCACGTTGAAGATGGGTATTGAAAATCTGCTGCGCCATTATATCCCCGAAGTGACCGAGGTGCGCCCTGTCGCCTTTTGATCCCGTAGTCTTATCGTTCGATACATCTGGCCCCTATTGCACCGCCGCTGTTGTCGCAGGGCAAAACGTTTTGGCGCATTGCCATATGCACATGGAAAAAGGACAGGGTGAAAAATTAGTTCCAATAATCGAAAACGTCGTGGCCAAAGCCGGGGTGAAAATATCCGCCCTTACGGCCATTGGGGTTGGTATTGGGCCGGGTAATTTTACCGGTATTCGTATTGGTGTGGCAACGGCACGTGGATTGGCGTTGGCCACCGGTATCAAAGCCGTGGGTGTTAATGGGTTTGAGGCGCTGGCCCTAGGGACAGATTATCCCACCGTTTCCATGATTAAGGCACGGCAGGGATATGTTTATGTGCAGTCATTTACCGATACGGGTGCGGGCACGCCTTGTCTTATACCACTTGATGATATTGCAAATTATTGCCCAGGCCTCAATGTAACTTGGATCAGCACCAATGATAAGGATCAGATCCCACGGACACCCCACATTGCTAAACCGGTCTTTCCCATGGCGATTGCCATTGCACGTATTGCCGCGATGCGTTGGCAAAATGATCCACCGCGCCCTGCCCCATTATATCTGCGCCCACCAACCACCACCCCCGCACAGGATCGCGGACCTGCGATTTTGCCGTGAATGATGTG
>CALFSY010000084.1 GCA_937916365.1 uncultured Jannaschia sp.
ATCCAACATAATAATAATCTCCTTTTTCTAATGCTTAATTCAGTTATGTATTAAATAATAAATGGACATAACGCCCCAATGCTTTCCTTTATACTTGACAATTCCTTAAAATAAGGTTAATTTTGCGATTATTTTTGATCTCATACGATTTTTTTGCATATCGTATTTTATTATTAGGTTTATCGGTTTTGAAAGCAGTGTTTTATTTATGATTTCCTTAAAGCAAATAGATGCCGCGATTGTTCTTTTGGGCCTAAAACGCGCCGATGTCGCCCAAAATCTGGCTATCAATCCCAGCACCTTTTCAGGCTATTTTGTGGGGCGGGGCGCGATTCCGTCGGCAAAACTTACGGCCTTGCAAACATGGTTTGAAGACGCAGGGTTGGTCTTTACGCAAAATGGCGGCGTGGACGTTAATCGCGCTGATATTGTTGTCTATCGCGGGCGGCAAGGGTTTATCAGTTTTATGGACGATGTGTATGAAGCGTCCAAGCAGCAGGGCGGCAATGTGTATCTGTTTAACTCCCGTCCGCGCCTGTGGCATGAATGGCTTGGCAAAGACTGGTATGCTATGCACGCCGCACGCATGGCCAAGATCGCTCATCGCTTAAACATCCGCATTATCGTGGAAGACGGCGATGAATATACCATTTTGGGCGCGGCCCAACACCGCTGGTTTCCCAAAGGATTGTATCAGGGCAAAATCTTTTATGCCTATGGCGATAAACTCGCCTTTTTGAATTTCACCCCCAATGATTTGACCATCACTGTGGTGCGCGAGCCGGAAATGAACGCTGTGTTTTGCACCCTGTTTGAGGTCGCATGGGACCGAGAAGCCTTTGAAAAAGAACGTGACAAACAGCAAGAGGAGGACCAATGCACGTAAATGACATTTTAGCACACCAGTATGTAAGAGATTTGATACAAAAGATTTGTGGCCCAAAGATCGAATTGGTCACCCGCGCGCATTGTTATGTGGTGCGCGCCAAACGGGAAGGGGCGCGCGATATTCACCGCATTATTTTGTTACCGCCCTTTGGCTTTACCGCCAACGCCCCCGATCAGATGAACTCCCACGATGAAGCGGCGTTTGCGTCGATCCAGGTCAAAGGCGCGGTACGGCCAGGCAAGGCGGGGTTTAGCAAACTCAAAGCGTGTTTGCGCGTGGCCGCCAAAAGCGATGTGGGCACAATCAGCCTCCTCGATCAGCCTTATTTAACCTATGACCCCCACGTAACAGCGGGGGATCAGGACGGTCTGAGCCTCAAAACCTATGATGCGGGCACACCACCTTTTGCAGTGGTCAAGGAAGATGGCTATGGGTTTTACCACAATCTTGAAAACCGCACGGGCGATTGGCTGGTGCTGAAGCTGCACAAAATCCTACGCCCGTCGCGGGGGTTGGCCTTAGGGCCGTTTCTGGCCGCGTTACCCAATCACAGCGCGGCGATCCTCAAAACCCTTCATGGAGCCATTGTCGCCCAAGGGGATGGGGTGTATCATACGGCACCCGATCTGGTGGCCGCCGTGACCGCCTTGCCCGTGTCCCACGCCCTGCCGCCTTTGATCGAAATGCTGCACATCCATGATAGCGGAATGCACGAAGCGTGCACGGTGTTTTCTATCATTCTAAAACTTGGTAAGCGCCACCCCCAGATTGTGGCAAGCCACCTGCGCCAAGCGGACGCGGCCAACGCCGTGCCTCCTTATTACGCGGATCAACTGCTTAAAAAGCTTGGCCAGCATCCCCAAAGCCCCGTCCCCGATAACACCGCCACCCTCTACCGCCTTGGGATGGCGTAAGGCCGCCCACCACACTGGCAAATACACCTAGGCGGGGCAGGGGGAATGACATATCTTTTCAGCGCGTCTCGATCACCCGATGCGGGGTGTTTAATCTATCATAACAATGATTGTTACGCTTGACGTATTGCGTCACACCTGTTATGATATAAACAATATGATCTTGAATTACGGCGATAAAAAAACAGTACAATTCGCGCGCGGGGAGAGGGTCAAAACGTTTGAGGCATTTGCAGAACAGGCCGAGCGCCGTTTGGCGATCCTGAATGCGGCAACTTCTTTGGACGATCTGCGTGGATTGCGCTCCAACAGGCTCGAACGTCTGCGGGGCGCCCGCACTGGACAGTATTCTATTCGGATCAACCAGCAGTGGCGGATTTGTTTTGAATGGCCAGAACATGATTCAGGACCAAGCAATGTTGAAATTGTGGATTACCACTAAACGAAAGGAAATAGATGATGTTCAAACGTGCCATACATCCAGGCCAGATACTTAAAGACGAACTGGACGACCTAAACGTAACCCCCACCGCGTTTGCACGCCAAATTGACGTGCCAACCAACCGCGTGACACAGATTATTGCCGGAAAACGTAGCGTGACGGGCGATACGGCCTTGCGCTTGGGGCATTGGTTTGGGATTGATCCGCAGTTTTGGCTGAACCTGCAAACGCAGTTCGAGCTGGCGCTTGCAGATAAACAAACCGGGGCGGCAATCGCCAAACTACCCACCAGTGCGAGCCTGCCCAAACACACCTCAACCGATCAGCACAGCCCCGTTTGAGTGCCCCTTAATCATATCTGCCGTCTCAACACACCTCAGATGTTTTTTCTATGACTGAAACTTTTGCGATAGCCCAAACCCGATCTCCTGGGCGCGGCTTTGGTGCTGGCTGGCGTCCTCGGTCGCCCCTTGCACAACGTCATTGAAGGCCGTGGCACGCTCCGTGCCATAGCGTCGCCACGCCTGGCGCTCTTCCTGCCGGTCGGCACGCGCGGCCTGTTTGAGCTGCTGCGCCGCCGTAATAAAATCATTGAGAATCGACGTATCTTTGGCCATTCGGGTCGATGCAAAGCGCCCAAACAAATCGCGCCACGTTGAGGCCCGCTGCGCCTGACGGCCACGCTGTGCCACGCCAATGTTTCGCCCCTTTTTGGTTTGTTGCTTGATAAACCACCCCATCATTGCCTCGCGGCTCTCGCGTTTTTCGCGTTCATAAACTGTCCGGTTTTTCCGGCGGGCGTTGACATTTTCACCCTGCCGCCGTCGGTGCGCGTTGAGGGCACTGCCTTCGGTAATCTGTAACCCATGCGTTCGTTCAAACGCATTTGCCCAGCTTCGCAGTTTTTTATGTGAGTTCGACAGCTTAGACGCTTTTTTGCCATTCGCCTGTTCTACGGCGGTGGACGCGCTCATCCCCGTTTCAGGATGAACCAAGTTGACCATCACATGCACATGTGGCACCCCATCAAGATGTTGAACGGCGATGGCCTCGTGATTGTGCAACCGCAAGGCTATCAAGGACTCCCGAACAGCCTGTTTTTGCACGCTGTGGCTTGGGGCGTCTGCCTCTGGCCATGTGATCGAATAATGGTAGACGGGTTTTTCGCAGGCTTTGCCCGCCTTGATCCCGTTGGCTTGCTTTAACAAGGCCGCACTATCGGCGGTGCTTTGCATCACTTTCCACGCGGCCTCCGGAGGCACCTGGCCCACATTCATCGCCATGGACCATCCCACGCGGTTTTTTTGGGGTTTGGCGGCAGCGGCGTTAAACGTTCGGCTCTCCCGCTGTTGATCGGCATGTTCCACAAAATCTAAGGTGGAGCTTTTTAACCCTGCATTACTGATATTTTTTGTCAAAGACCGCGTATTGATCATTTCGGTGCGATCCACAAACATCTGTGCGCCATCGCGGTGACGGGTCATGGCGACATAAGTCATATGCCGATCCATTGAACGGGTGGCGTAAACAAAGGTGCGGTCCACCGTCACCCCCTGCGCCTTGTGCATTGTCATCGCATAACCATGGTCAAATGCGGTGTAATCTTTGGGGTTGAATGCCAACTGCCGCCCATCGGCAAACTGCACATCAATCTGGTCTTGGGTGACGGCCAAAACAAAGGCCACTGTCCCATTCTTGACCCCCATGTCACGATTGTTTTCCAAAAACACCAGCCGGTCATGGCCGGCAAACTCCCGCAGCCCATCACGGGTTTTCAGGGGGGTGTCTTGGCCCACAATAATGCCCTGATCTTTGAGCTCTTGCCGGATGGCCGTGTTCATCAGGCGAACGTCCTCACGGCGATGGGCAAGTGCGAGGCGTGATTTATAGGGATTGGCCTGCCGATCCGCAGCATATGCTTTGACCAAGGCGTGACGCGCTGCCTGGCCTGTCGCCTCAAACTGGATTGCCCCATGTGCTTCATACGCTTCCAGGGCTTTTGTGGTTTGCTGCGAAGCAAAGTCCCGCGATGCCTGCTGTTGCCAGCCGTCTTTTTGACGACGGACATCATCAAGACGCGCGGCATCGGTGCGCTCCAAAATCGTACGAAAAGCCGCCCCCGCATTGATCGCCTGGAGCTGCTCCTCATCTCCGATCAGCACAACCTTGGCACCCCGATCCTGTGCCTCACGGATAAATCCTGCCATTTGACGACTGCCGATCATTCCGGCTTCGTCAATGACCAAGACATCCCCGTCCTCCAGCTGACCATACCCCTGAGACCACGCGCGTGTGTAAGACGCCAATGTGCGGCTCTCAATACCCGCCGCCGCCTGCAGCTCTTCCGCCGCCTTGCCCGCGAGGGCCGCACCATAAACACGATACCCTTGGGCTTCCCAAGCGCGGCGTGCGGCGGCCAACATTGTGCTTTTTCCTGTGCCTGCTTTGCCACTAACGGCCACGATCTGCGCCGCATCGGTGACATGCTCAATCGCGGTGATCTGCTCTGCGCTCAACGCCCCGCCTTGTCGCATCAGCTCTGCATTTGTCGTTTCAATGGCGTCTTTGACATGACTATTTGAGACCCCAAAACCCGTTTTACCCTTCATCTGAACAACACGTTGCATCATATCCCGTTCGGTGGTGATCATTTCTTTGGTTGTATAAAGGTGCACACCTTCACTGCTCTCCCCGCTATCAAGGATCACAATCTGATCATCCCCTAAAACCCGGGTCACCTCGTCGTGTTCCACATGCTTTTGTATGTCTTGAACACCAAACACGCTCTGTTTGTCGGTGATTTTCGCCAAAACCTCCTCTGAGGAAATTTCGCGCTTACCACTGTGCAGGTATGTGGAAAGCCCCTTAAAATTGTCACCACGGTCAAGTTCTATCGGATTCATTGAGTTTATCCATTGCAAGGTGAATACGATCTAATGCGTCAACGATCTTACCTAAATTCGTGCTGTGACCGGCGTTCATCCGTTTGGCGATCTGATTGAGATTCACACCGATACGATTGAGCGCGCTCACCGCGTGCGCGTTCAGTTTCTCTTCGGATGGCGGGGCGGGAAGGCGAACACCAAGCAAACGGCGGCGGGTCAGCTCGGCAAGGCCAATCCCGTATTGCTGCGCCACAAGCTGTGCCTGGGCGTGTTCAAGAGCGGTGAGGCGCACGCGAACGTAGTGCGTCTTGCGGGCATGGGCGGGCAGTTTCGGACGGGCCATGGTGCGTAAGTATACTAGATTTTCATAAATCTACCAGAGTTTTTGTCCCACAAAAACACATCTGGCTAACCTTAAATCTCTTTCCTAT
>CALFSY010000085.1 GCA_937916365.1 uncultured Jannaschia sp.
ATATCCTCTGCGATAAGCCGCCGAAAATCCACACGATGACGATCAACGCAGAACGGATCGCTTAACGAGATACCTGTTTTACCACCTCCTTGACGACAGAAAGACGCAGCAGCCAAAAACGCGGCCTTGCCTTCGGGTTTGTCATACAGATACCCCTCTAAAAAAAGATAGCGGGCCGCGCGGGCGACGTCCCCGGGCACATCATTTTCGTTAAAATCTGCTCCCGCGCCAAGATAGGTGTTCATTGATCGTTCGCCATCGGGGGATACAAAAATCATGGATCGTGATGTGGGTGGCACATCCCCCGAAACGGGTGCATTGGGAAATAATGTGCCGTCGTGTTCCATGCCTTGGGCATAAAATCGCCCTAATGCGTCGTCTTTCACCTTGCCCAAAAATGCGGTTTTCAATCCCAAAGATCCCACACCGGCCACAGTATTTGCTACCGATCCGCCGGGCGCCTGTATCCGGTCGGTCATCGCAGCATACAATAATTCTGCACGATCACGTTCGATAAGTTGCATGATGCCTTTGGCAATGCCCATGGAATCAAGAAAAAGGTCATCACCGGGTGCGATTACATCAACGATGGCATTGCCAATGCCCACAACATCGAATTTTTCGATCATTCTGTTTTTTCCTCAAACAGGCATAGGTCACGGATTGGGCATATGCCGCATTTGGGTTTACGGGCCGTGCAGGTATAGCGGCCATGCAAAATCATCCAATGGTGGGCATGGCGTTGAAATTCGGCGGGAATGTGATCTTCGATTGCACGTTCAACGGCAGAAACATCTTTGCCGGGTGCGATGCCCGACCGATTTGCCAATCGGAAAATATGTGTATCAACGGCCTGGGCCGGATGACCCCACCACATGTTCAACACCACATTTGCCGTTTTGCGCCCAACCCCTGGCAAAGATTGCAGGCCCGCCCGCGAAGGCGGCACCTGCCCGCCATAGGTATCAATGATTTGCTGGCTTAATTTGATAACATTCTTTGCCTTGTTACGATATAAACCGATGGTTTTGATGTAATCAATCAAACCTTCCTCGCCCAGGGCATACATTTTTTGCGGGGTGTCGGCGACATCGAATAACGATTTCGTCGCTTTGTTCACCCCTGCGTCAGTCGCCTGTGCGCTTAATGCAACCGCCACCAAAAGCGTAAAGGCATTTTTATGATAAAGCTCACCCTTCGGTTCAGGCTCTGCCGTGTGGAACCGATCAAAAATCGCGTAAAGCGTGTCATAGGAAAGTTGTGAAACCATTACAGGCCCATATGCCTTTTGTAGATTGTCGCGGCAAGGCGAGAAATAAAGTTGATTGGAAATCGTATATTTGCATCTTTCCCATCCGGTGACGTGGAACACAATAGGCAGGTTTCGGGTCGCACGCGCAGGCAATCATCGGATAGGTTAAAATCATCTGTTGGAGGATATGCCATGACAGCGATACAAAACCCCGAGGCAGCCTATCATTACCACGTGGTGCGCCGCGCGATTGCGGAAATTGATGCCCACGGTCCGGGATTAACCCTGGATGATTTGGCCCAAAATATGGGCATGAGCCCCGCACACATCCACCGCGTGTTTTCACGTTGGGCCGGCGTGTCGCCAAAACGGTATCAGCAATACCTAACGCTGGATCATGCCCGAAGGCTTTTGCGCGAACGATTCACCACATTGCACACGGCGCATTCGGTTGGGTTATCCGGATCGGGCCGTTTGCACGATCTATTCCTAACGTGGGAGGCGATGAGCCCCGGTGAATACGCCAATGGGGGTAAAACATTGCTCATCCGGTGGGGGTGGTTCGACAGCCCTTTTGGGGATGCGTTGGTCATGGGCACGGATCGGGGGATCTGCGGCATTGGTTTTGCCGCCGAAACAGGGGCAGAATCAGCCATGGCCGACCTGATGGCGCGGTGGCCACAGGCTCAGTTTATCGAAGATAAGGCCACCCTGACCCCATCGGCAAACGCCGCTTTTGGCCTAAGTGGTAATGCGCAACTGCATTTGATTGGCGCACCCTTTCAAATCAAAGTGTGGGAGGCATTGTTAACCATCCCCTCGGGTCAGGTCACCACATATGCCGAAATCGCACGCGCGATAGGGTCGCCCAAGGCCGCCCGCGCCGTGGGCACCGCAGTGGGGCGCAATCCGATCAGTTGGCTTATCCCGTGTCACCGCGCGCTGCGAAAATCAGGCGGGCTTGGCGGGTATCATTGGGGTTTGCCCGTAAAACGCGCCATGCTAGCATGGGAAACCGCCCAGGTTGAGGCCACACATGCCTGAGTATTATGGTCGCATTCTGTAATAGCGATTTACCACCGCCCCGTTATGGAAAGTGTTAGCAACGATATTCTGCGGCGAAATTCACTTTGCGCCAAGGTACCGTCGAAAACGCGGGCGGGATCATTGCGTGCGATTTTTAGAAATACCTCTGTCTGCCACCCTGCATAAAGCGCGTAACCTACGGCGCGCGGCACCTGTCGCCGCATGTCGCGTGCCCGTTGCACCATCGCCAATCCCTGCGTTGCCATATCATGCACTTGCTGCGGTGTTGCGTCGATCAACGGGATGCGCTCGCGCCTTTGCAATTCTGCAATCGCACGCAAAAATGTTGCGGTGCCCATCGCCCCCGCATAATCGCGCACGGGGGTTTCGGCGGCCTCTGGCGCGCCGAGGGCCCGGGCCGTTGCCCAAACTAAATTGGCCGCAGTCGCCGTGATATAGGCATCAAAATCGGCCTGATCTTGGAATGGATCACGATATACATCCCACCGCCGTGCCGCGATCAACGCATCCAGAAGCGGCGCATCCTCAGGCCGCAAAACATCTGCCAAGGCGGCACTCACATCGTGTGCGCGGGGGGAATGCCCTGCGCCGATGTCGGCCACCGCGTCGCGCCAGAATTGCAACCGCATTTCCGCAATCATCGACTCGCTCGTGACCCAGGGTGCGCGGCTGACCTCAACATTAAAGGCATAAAATGGAAATAAAATTCGGCGCGCCGCGGGCGGGCAGGCCATGGTCGCCAAAAACCGATCCGGATCGGCACGGCGCACCAAATCGGCGCAGGCCTGAAGGCTCATCCCGGGTGCACCACAATCAACACATATCCGGTTTCTGTCTTGTGCGTTCGCCACAGTGTGGCCTCGCGTTCGGCGGTGTCTAACACGGTGCTTAGCGTTGCATCCGCCGTGGGGCGTAGTTTGGCAATCCGTGCGGCTTGCGGCTTATAATAGGCTTCCCACGCTGCGCTACTTAGCCGCCGTGTGGCCATCATCTTATACCCCACGGCGGCGATGCGTTTGGCAATGTCGTCTTCTGTGCCCACGTGGCCCTCACCGTCCCAAAACGCCCGCGCGCCGTCCGAAGGGGCATCGGTAAAAAAGCATGGCTCAGAAAAGGCAATCGCCCCACCCGGGGCCAATCGGCCCCGCCATGCGGTGAGCGCGGCCTCAATCCCCAGAAAATAAACGGCACCGGCGCACCAAATGAAATCAAATATCCCTTGGGGGGTGGTCATATCCCCCGTCAACAGTGTGACACGCGGAGTGTTGTGCCACTGCGCGCGCGCGGCGGCGATGAACGGGGCGTGCAGGTCAATACCGGTTACGTGCCCTTGGGGGGCCGCAGCCAAAAGCGCCGCAATATCGCCCCCGGGGCCGCACGCGGCATCCAAGATACGCGCCTGCGCGGTCACCCCTGCCATCTGTGCGGCCCAGGCCACATCGGCGGGTTCACCCGGGCCTTCGCGCGGCAAATCGGCGTGCAGGGTAAAAAAGGCGTTTCGATCGAAATCCGTCATGCCGGTGGCGCCCCATCGCGCACCAATTTCCAGTGGACGGCATCCAACAATGCCTCAAACGACGCATCAACAATGTTGGCCGAGACGCCCACGGTGGACCATCGCCGCCCGTTTGCATCTTCGCTATCGATGGTGACACGGGTTGCGGCCTCGGTTCCGCCCTGGGTGATGCGCACCTTAAAATCCACCAAGCGAATATCGGCGATAAAGCGTTGATATGGGCCCAAATCTTTGGCCAGGGCCTTGGCCAGTGCGTTGACAGGGCCGCGGTCACCCTCAGACGCGTCGAATGATTCACTGACCGACAGCATTTTTTCCTGACCGATCTGCACCACGACGACGGCCTCGGACAAACTGACCTGTTCGTTTTTGTCGTTTTTGCGCCGTTCCACGGTAACGCGGTATCGTTCGACAGTAAAAAATGTGGGCATCTGCCCCAACGCGCGCCGCGCCAGCAGCTCAAATGACGCTTGCGCGGTATCAAAGGAATATCCTTGCGCCTCATGGGTTTTGATTTGTTCTAAAATTTGGGGCAGGGCGGGGTGGTCATGCGGCACGTTTAGGCCCGCCTCGGCCAAACGGCGGCGCAGGTTGGATTGCCCCGCCTGGTTTGACATCGGGATGATTCGTGCATTGCCCACCACCGCCGGGTCGATATGTTCGTATGTGGTGGGGTTTTTGACAATCGCGCTGGCGTGCAACCCGGCCTTGTGCGCAAAGGCTGATGCGCCAACATAGGGTGCCTGTCGATGGGGCACGCGGTTAAGAATATCATCTATCATGCGGCTGATCCGGGTCAGGTTTTTTAAGGCCCCGGGTGCGATGCCAGTTTCAAATTGAGTTTTGTAGGGCGCTTTCAACAACAAGGTCGGGATCAGCGTGGTTAGATTGGCATTGCCGCACCGTTCGCCCAGCCCGTTTAGCGTGCCTTGAATTTGGCGCGCGCCGGCACGGATGGCCGCCAAGCTACCGGCGACGGCGGTTTCGGTATCGTTATGGGTATGAATGCCGATGTGATCGCCCGGAATGCCCGCCGCGATGACGGCGCTTGTGATTGTGCCAATCTCATCGGGCAGGGTGCCGCCATTGGTATCGCACAACACCACCCATCGCGCACCGGCCCCCATTGCCGCGTGCAGACAGGCCAAGGCATAATCGGGGTTTGCTTTATACCCATCAAAAAAATGTTCTGCGTCAAACACGGCCTCGCGTCCCTGATCCACCACATGGGCGATGGAGGCGCGGATGTTTTCCACGTTGTCGTTCAGCGGGATGCCCAACGCCGTGGTCACATGAAAATCATGCGTTTTGCCCACCAAGCATACGGTGGATGTGCCCGCATTTAGAACAGCGGCCAAGACATCATCGTTGGCCGCGGACCGCCCGGCGCGTTTTGTCATGCCAAAGGCGGTCATCCGCGCGCGGGTTTGGGGAGCGGCATCAAAAAACGCGCTATCGGTGGGGTTGGCGCCGGGCCACCCGCCCTCAATATAGTCAAGGCCTAGATCATCAAGCGCCTGCGCAATGCGGATTTTTTCATCGGTGGAAAACTGCACACCCTGCGTTTGCTGCCCATCGCGCAGCGTGGTGTCATAAAGGATCAGGCGTTCAGGCATCTTTCATTACTTCCCAGCCTTGGGTATTTTGATTTGTATAATCGATCATCCAGGTTGTTCCAGAAGGTGTATCCGAAAGCATAATACCGATTGATGCCAGGCGCTTATGAATATCATCGGCACGCTGAAAATTTTTTAGTTTTTTTGCA
>CALFSY010000086.1 GCA_937916365.1 uncultured Jannaschia sp.
TTCGATCACAACAAGATTGCCCTCGGCCGCTTCGGCAAGTTGTGCGTTGGTGGGGCGATCATAATCAAACAGATAACTGCGTTCGCCACGCGCCCGAATGGCGCCGCCCCCGTCAATGACAAACGCCTCGTTCAGCCCTCGTTGGATCAACGATTGCCCCTGCGCCAAAAGCGGCCGTAAATCGCCATCGCCCAAAAATGGATTCGCACGGCGATTGCGATTCAAATAAATTGCCAAGGCACGCGCGTCGGTCGAAAGATCGTCACGATGTTCTTGTTGATACGCCACAGCCGTGTCGACCGAATTCCCCAACGCCCGCGAAACGCGGTCCGAAAACCACGCCTCTAACCCCATATTCACCGTGATTGTGGCAAACACAGCCACCAATATGGTGGGGATCAACGCCACCAACGTGAAAACCCCCGTTAACCGCAGATGCAGCCGGGATCCCGCCGAAAGCGTCCGGCGCGATGCGATAATCCGTGCCATTTCACGCAGGATCAGCGCGGCAACAACCAGGATATACACCATATCGGCCAGTAAAATAAGCCGTAGCACAGATGATGCCGCAAAATTGGTAAGCGGTCGTAACAATAAAAAGGTCGTTAAAGCCAAAACAGGGCCTAGGATTACCAAGCCAATCGTCCCTATCGCCCGCATGCTGGGGCGGCCCTGGATTGGCCAAAACCGATCAATTATGGATACGGCCCCCGATCTATGCAGCAAATTATTCACAGGGCTTTTTCACCGATATTGACACAGGCACATTTCAACTAGGCAGGGTATTACAGATATAACACACAAACAGGGGGGCGATTGCGGATTTTTGTCACCCTTTCGCCACGCTATTGTTGCCAGTTTACATCAATTTGCGCCGCCTTGTCACGCGAATATCAAGATCCGTGATCTTTTTGCGCAATGTATTACGATTGATTCCTAACAAATCTGCGCATTTTGCCTGATTTCCGCCTGTGGCTTCTAACGTAATTTCAATTAAGGGTTTTTCGATTTCCCGCAGAATACGCGCATGAAGCCCAGGCGGCGGTAAAACCCCACCATGCAAATCGAAATAGCGCCGCAAAT
>CALFSY010000087.1 GCA_937916365.1 uncultured Jannaschia sp.
CCCTCTGTTCGCAGACCGTGAGGTTGCAGATCGTGACAGCAATGCCTTTGGGCTTTGGCCAACGCTGGCTTGGTTTGCGGGGTTGTTGGCGCTCACGGCGGTTGTCGGGTTTATTTTGGCGTTGGCTGTGTTTTTGCTGCTTTTCATTCGGTTCCGTGCCGGAAAAGCCTGGCTCTATGCCGCGATTTACACGGTGGCGGGTATCGCCTTCATCAGCGCGATGGCGGCCTTGCTCAACCGTGATTTCCCGCCTGGCGTGCTGCAAACCTTTGTTGATCTACCATGGCCGCTAACATGAGTGATGATATGACCCCCGACATGACCCAAACCGCGATCCCCTTTTGGTTTCTGCGCGGTGGAACCTCACGCGGGCCGTATTTTCGGCGCCACGATTTACCGGAAGATCGCGAAACTTTGGCCAAGGTTCTGATCGGTATTTTGGGGGCGGGTCACCCCTTGAATATCGATGGTATTGGGGGCGGCAATGCCGTCACAACCAAGGTGGCGATGTTGTCAGCCTCTGCAGATCCGTGGGCGGATATTGATTATTTTTTTGCGCAAGTGGGTGTTGAAGACGCACAGGTGGATTTCAAACCGACCTGTGGCAATATCTTGGCCGGGGTGGGGCCGGCCGCCATTGAAATGGGCCTGATCCCGACAACCACACCCACAACGCGGGTGCGCATCCGCGCCGTGAATACCGGTGCGCGGGTTGAGGCCATGGTGCAAACGCAGAACCGCCACGTGCAATATGGCGGAACAGCGCAGATCGACGGTGTGCCGGGCACGGCGGCGCCTGTGGCACTTCAGTTCATGGATACAATCGGCGGCGCAACGGGGGCATTTTTGCCCACGGGCGCCGCACAGGATGTGTTCGATGGCATCGCGGTCACCTGCATGGATGTTGCGATGCCGATGGTCATTGCCCGGGCCGAAGATCTCGGCCTAACCGGATATGAAAGCGTGGCCGAGTTGAACGCCAACACCGCCTTTTTCGCACGGATGGAGGGGGTTCGCGTCGCGGCGGGGCATGCCATGGGCATGGGCGATGTCAGCCAATCGGTGACCCCCAAATTTGGGCTGCTGGCCCCTGCGCGGGCTGGCGGAACGATTGCCGCACGTTATTTCATGCCCTGGAAAACACACCCCACAATGGCGGTGACCGGCGCGCAATGCATTGCATCGTGCCTCTTGACCCCTGGCACCGTGGCCGCGGGCCTGTGCGATGCCCCCAATGCGGGCCCCGCAACCATTTCTTTGGAACATCCCACCGGCACGATTGATGTCATTGTTGATTTCGTGCGCGACGGCGCAGCGATCACCATACGCTCCGCCGGGTTGGTCCGCACCGCGCGCCTGTTGGCCCGGGGGGAGGTGATGGTGCCCCCCATGGCCAAAGCCTGACACAGGCCATATGTTATCAGTATACAATACCATACATTAAGGGAGATGCGATATGCCTACCCCCGTTACAAACCTGATCATGCGCGCCGAAGAATGTCTATCCGCCGCCGTGCATGATCTGACGCAGGAAATGCGCACGTATCCAACGCCGATCTCGGGCTGCGATTCGCAATACAACCATCTGATTGCACAACGCAATCGTGTGCAGGCCGCACTGGCCGCGCTGGCCGATACCCCCTTTGTGGCAACACCGCGGACACCCTTTAAGGATGCCGGTGTCGAAAGCCGGTGAAAGTTCATATTCTTGACGATTGGTTCGATACCCTGCGCGGGTTACCCTGCTTTAAAAAATTGGCCGACCATGACGTAACAGTTTGGACAGATCACGAAGACGATCCTGTTAAACTGTCCGCCCGAATGGGCGACGCGGAATGCTTGGTCTTGTTTCGGGAACGCACGGCCATCACGCGCGCGGTTTTGGAACATCTGCCAAACCTCCGCCTGATTTCACAGCGCAGCGTTTACCCCCATGTTGATGTTCAGGCCTGCACGGAAAACGCGGTTCTGCTTTGCTCTAATATGCACAGCGACACCCCCTCTTATGCGGCGGCGGAAATGACCTTGGCGTTGATGTTGGCCAGTTACCGCCAAATCCCACAGCAAGTGGCCTCTGTGCGCACGGGGCATTGGCAAGCGGGGGTTGGGCGAACGCTGCGGGGGCGCACCCTTGGCCTTTATGGATATGGGCGGATCGCGCGGGCCGTCGCGCATTATGCAACGGCCCTTGGGCTGCGCGTGCAATGGTGGGCGTCTGAGGCGGGCCGCCAAAAGGCACACGCAGATGGCCAAACCGTGGCCGAAAGCCGCGCGGCGTTTTTTTCCAGCTCTGACATTGTTAGCTTGCACGTGCGGTTGAACCCTACAACGCGCGCGATCATCACCGCCGATGACCTAAGCCACATGGCCCCCCGCAGCCTTTTGGTAAACACCGCGCGTTCGGGCTTGATTGCCCCAGGTGCGTTAGAGGCCGAGATTGCAAAGGGGCGCATTTTTGCGGCGGTGGATGTGTTTGATACCGAACCACTGCACGATACGGGCCATCCCCTGCTGACGCATCCAAATGTGGTGCCCACCCCACATTTGGGCTATGTCACCGAGGATGAGTTTGATGTGCAGTTCAGCGATATTTTCGATCAGGTCAATGCCTATGCCGCCCGGGCACCGATCAACATGATTAATCCCGAGGTTTGGCGCGCATAAGCCGCGCGGCCAAAGGGGCGCCCACAATAACCACCACGATCCGCAAGATATGATGGGTGATGACAAAGGCCACATCTGCCCCTGCGATCAAGGCCAACACTGTCATTTCCGCCTGTCCACCGGGCGCAAAGGCCAAAAGTGTTTCAAGCGGCGGGGCAAGCCCCAAAAGAACCACCACCTCTGTGAACATGGCGGCCAAAACCAACAGCACAAGGCAAAAACCAAACGCCGCCGCGACGTCGCGGCGCACCTCGGCGCCGGTCACGCCCGAATACTTTGACCCAACCGTTATGCCGATGAAAAATTGCGCCGCCCAGATCGCCTCGGCAGGGGGGCGGTGCTGTAACACCCCGGTTATGGCCAAAACGCCCGCTGCAATCATGGGGCCCAGGATGGACGCCCCGAACAGACCCACCGCTTTGGCCACGCGCCAACCGATCAACCCCGCCGCAGCCATTATCAACAGTTGCGATGGTGCGATGCTGACGGCCGGTGGGCCTGGGGGGTTTGACAAATCCACCCCCCAAAACCCGTCCAGAATGAACGGTAAAATCGTCACAATCAGCATCACGCGCGTGGCGTGGATCAGGGACAGGGCGCGCACATCGCCGCCTGCTTCTTCACCAAAGGCCAACATATCTTGCAACCCACCAGGCATTGCGGCGTAATAGCTGGTTGCAAAATCAAACCCCCATAAGCGCCGAAAATACGGCAATCCAATCACCCCAGACAGCAAGATCAACACAGGAATCATCACAAGGGTGGGCCAAAGGCCCGCCATTCCCATCACAATCGGCAAGCTAAGCGAACCACCGATGGCAACGCCTAAAATGGTGCGCATACCATCGTTCAATGGCTTTAATCCGCGCAGTTCAACGCCCCAAATTCCGGCGGCCAAACAGGCAAAAATCGGCCCCAACAGCCACGGCAGCGGCATTTGAAGCGCCATGAACACAACAACGCCGATGGCCGAAATGGCCCAGGTTACCGCAACAGATCTCATGCTTGCATCACCGACAGCCGATGCCGCAAAGAGGTTTCAAGATGCGCCTCGGCCATGGCGCCCGCGGCCTCTTCATCGCGGGCACGGATGGCGTCAATAATATCTTGGTGCTGACGGCAGACAACCGTGATCCGCCCCTCATCGGCCAGTGTTGTGGGCCCAAGCAACAATAGCGCGTTGTTCATGGCCTGCGTTGCCTGGGTCAAAAACCGGTTGCGCCCTGCGCGATAAAGGCTCTGATGAAAGGATTGGTTGATCGCTGCGGCCTGCGCACTGTCGGACAGGCAGGCCGCGATTTGCGTATTCAATGCGTCAAGCGCGTCAATTTCGGCGGGAACGGCGTGTTGGGCCGCAAGCTCGGCCGCCGTTCGTTCCAGCACCAGGCGCATCTCGTAAAGCTCCACAATCTCTGCATAGCTAAGGGTGCGCACAACGGCGCCGATCCGGGGGCGGTGTTCAACAATCCCGTCCGCCTCTAACCGGCGCAGTGCTTCGCGGATGGGTGTGCGCGACAGCGATAGCCGCTTTGCGATTTCAACTTCTCGCAGGCGATCACCTGGTGCGTAATCGCCGTTACGGATTGCAGCAAGCAGTGCCTGATACGTTGTTTGCCCCTGCGATAGTGGGTCTTTGATTATTTCGGTCATTGGCCTTTGCAATTTTGTATCCAATAGGATACAAAAAATCATAAAGAAGGAATCAACTCATGTCAAAAAAAGTTATCGTTGTGGGGTCGGGGAATGCCGCGCTTTGCGCGGGCATCGCAGCACTTGAGCAAGGCGCGCAGGTTTTGATGTTAGAAAAAGCTGATGAAGCCCTTGCGGGTGGCAACACCAAATACACCGCGGGCGCGATGCGGTTTGCTTATGATAGCACGGCGGATCTTTTGCCACTTTTGAAAAATGCCTCCGATCCACGGCTGGGCCGCACGGATTTTGGCAAGTATAGCGCAACCAAGTTTGCCGATGACATTCTGAACTTTAACGGCGGGCGGCCACTGTCGCCCGAACAAAGGCGATTGATTGACCAGTCTCTGCCAACAATGCAATGGCTTGCCAC
>CALFSY010000088.1 GCA_937916365.1 uncultured Jannaschia sp.
GAGCTTGGCACGGGCTGGTATGCCTTCAATAAGAAGTGGCTCGACAAGCGCAGCCTCAAGCCAAACAATCTTTCTGTGATCTCAGTGCGCGGCGACAGTATGGAGCCGAAATTCAGCGACAAAGACCTTGTTTTGCTGGATCATTCGCAAAACCTGCCTGAAGATGGCTTCATCTATGCCATCAACTATGACAACGCCTTATATATAAAGGCCATTCAACGCGCCCCGCATGACACGTTAAATTTGGTGAGCTCCAATAAGGAATACCCGCCAATCTCAATCAATCTGGCCAAAGAAGCGGATAGCGTGCGTGTGGTCGGGCGCGTGGTCGCATCCATGCATGAATGGTGATTAACTTCCCAGGGTGGAAGAACGCGGCAAACTTTGGCAATAATTCAAATTTACTTTGTGCCACTTGACAGATTTGCACATTTTTCAGGCAAACCCCGAAAACCCTATGAATAAAGGGAAATAGGGGAAACGAAAATTATTCTTTCAAAAATGACTTGTGTCACTTTATCAAATAATCTCCATTCCCCCCCAGCTTTCCAAGTTCGTTATCCGACCACTCGAAGCATCGGTTGCTGGTTTGAGGGCGATGTGTTGCCAGTCATGTCAGCACTTGCACTCAGTGCATGTGGGATTATGTCTCGCCAACTCCCTTCTGCATTCTCGGTCAAGGGTACACCAGTTCAGCTATTAAAAGAAGGAGAAGGTGTTGGAGGGGTAATAGCCGTTCGTCGTGTAAATGAATTAGAGTACTATAGCTTTGGTGCAGCAGGTTTGGCCAAAAAGGTTGGCCTAACTATACCAAAATTACGCGCAGTCATTGATTGTCTGAAGCTGCAGGATAACGAGGACTTTTTCAAAAACATACAAATTGGTCGCTCTTCTCATCAACGTTACTCAGCAAGAGCGATTTCAGCTATCAAAGAGTATCTAATGAACAAAAGCATTGATGAGATTTGGGAAGAACAAAAGAATCGGAAGGCAGGTAAATGAGCACCTTGACCGAAGACTATGGCCCAAAATGTGCAGAGCACTAACGCAATAAAACGTGCATGGTGGATAACTTTGCGGTTTGTGGGATATGCTGCTGCCTTATGGGTCATCACCCTTATTGCTGTTGTGGGGTGGACATATCTGTGGCCGCGGGGCCAAGACCTGCCTATGGGTGATGTTATCATTTGCCTTGGTGCGGGGATTGATGCGAATGGGCGGCTTGGCCCGGGCAGCATCGGGCGCGCCACAACCTGCGGCATGTTGTTTCACCAGGGCGCGGCCCCTGTGGTCGTTTTTACCGATGGTTCGGCAACCGATGGGGCGCCTAGCGCCGCGTGGGCCATGGCACAGGTTTCGGGTATTCCCACCCACGCCGTGATATTAGAGGATCGCGCCCAATCCACGTTGCAAAATGCACTATTCACACGCCCCTCTTACCAAAATGGTCAGCGCGTGATTTTGGTGTCAGAGGCGTTTCATCTTCCCCGGGCTTGGGTATCATTTCGTGCATTTGGCGCGCGGCGTATTACGCTTTATGCCTCAACCCCTGTGCGTGATGGTGGTGCCGCACGGATGTTGCCACGCGAAAGCATTGCAATTTGGTTTAATGCCATGCGTGGGGCGATTTATGGGGCGACTAATTTCTTCGGGATGCCTGATGATATGCGTATTGAGCTGCTACATTAAGGTCGAATTTTTTGAACCATATAGGGTATTTGTTTAGGAAAATTATAAAATATTGGTATGATTAATTTTAATATCGACATACATAAAATCTAAGGTTGATATTATCTGTTATGAACCGTCACAGTGAATTTTACACATATTAAAAAACATAGTTAATCATAAAATAATGCTTGTATTTCCTATAATTTTGAATCATCTAATAATGTATGAAAAATGCAAAACCTAAATAAATCGCAAGGATAAAAATGGATTACGACCTGCAAAGCATGTCTCTGGACGACTTGAAAATGCTTCAGAAAAACGTAGACATCGCAATCAGAGACTTCGAAAAAAGAAAAAAGAAAGAAGCGTTGATCGCTGCGCAAAAAGTGGCGCAAGAGCATGGATTTTCCTTGGATGAAATCTTTGCATCTAAGTCAGGGGGCACAAAGGGCGTTCCTAGATATGCAAATCCGGAAAATCCCGACCAAACGTGGACAGGGCGCGGTCGCCAACCCCAATGGGTAAAAGACGCCCTTAATTCGGGAAAATCTTTGGACGATTTGGCGGTTTAATCCACCTTGCATCAATGACATGACGGTTCACATTGGCGCAAATCCGGGGCAAATTGCCGATACAATTTTGATGCCGGGTGATCCCCTGCGGGCTAAATGGGCGGCAGAAACATTTCTTTCTGAACCGGTTTGTGTCAATGATATTCGTGGCATGTTGGGCTTTACCGGCTATTGGCATGGGCATCGCGTTACAATCCAAGGCTCTGGCATGGGAATGCCAAGCCTATCAATCTATGCCAATGAATTGATTCGTGATTATGGTGCAAAAACCCTAATCCGGATTGGGTCGGCCGGCGCAATGCAAAACCATGTCAAATTGCGGGATATTGTTTTGGCGATGACGGCCTCGGCATTGTCAACACCCTCGCGCGCGATGCTGCGGGAATTAAATTTTGCCCCTTGCGCCGATTACGGGTTATTGACGGCGGCCTATGCAGCGGCCAACAAAAATAATGTTCCGGTTCATGTGGGTGGGATTTATTCATCAGATACGTTTTATGATGAACGTTCCGATTTGACCGACCAAATGATCCGACATGGTGTTTTGGCCGTCGAAATGGAGGCCGCGGAATTATACACGCTGGCCGCGCGCCATGGGTGTAGGGCTTTGGCTGTGCTTACAATATCTGACCATCTGCTGACCAAAGATGCCCTGCCTGCGGCCGATCGACAGTCTGGTTTCGCAGATATGATAGAAATTGCCTTAGAGGCGGTATTCAATTAGTCATATCGTAAGTTTGAGGGATATAGTCATGGCAAAAACCGCGATCATCGAAACCCCCGGTGGGCCGGATCAATTTCGCATAATTGACCAAGAGGTGGGCGAACCAGGTCCCGGCGAAATACGTATTCGCCACCATGCTATTGGCCTGAACTTTATTGATATTTACCAGCGCACGGGCTTATACTCGCTTACCATGCCGCACGCCTTGGGGATGGAGGCCGCAGGCGTGGTTGAGGCCGTGGGTGATGGTGTAATGCACCTGTCGCCTGGTGATCGTGCCGCCTATGCTACGATGCCGCCGGGGGCATATACGCAAGCGCGGGTTATGCCCGCCGCCCAGGTTTGCCCCCTGCCCGATGCCATTTCGTTTGAACAGGGTGCGGCAATGATGCTTAAGGGGTTGACTGTTCAATACTTGTTTCGCCGCACAACCCCCATCGCCAAGGGTGATACGGTATTGTTCCATGCCGCCGCCGGTGGTGTGGGCTTGATCGCGTGCCAATGGGCCGCGGCGGAGGGGATTCGTTTGATCGGCACCGCAGGAACCGATGAAAAGTGCGCCCTGGCCAAAGATCACGGCGCCTGGGCCTGCATCAATTACAGGACCGAAGATTGGGTCGCCCACGTTAAGGATTTAACCGATGGCCATGGCGTTGATGTTGTGATGGATGCCGTGGGCGCCGACACGTTTGAAGGGTCGCTTGACACTTTGCGCCCACTGGGATTTATGATCTCTTTCGGCAATGCCTCGGGGCCGGTTCCGCCCGTTTCGATTGGGATCTTGGGGCAAAAAGGGTCCCTAAAACTTACGCTGCCAACATTGTTCACCCATATCGCAGACCATGACACATGCCAAAAAATGGCACGAGATGTGTTTGAAAAGGTCGAAAGCGGGGCTGTAAACATCCGCATTGACCAACAATTTTCATTGGATGATGTGGCCGCCGCGCACCGCGCGCTTGAGGCACGCAAAACCACCGGATCAACAATACTGACTGTTTAAGATACCCGCCGCGCCCGTCGTGTTAAGAGCAAAAGGGCAAGTGGTAAACCCGCGCTTACCCCAATGCCATAGGTGACGGGGATGACCAACAAAAACCAATAATCCTTGCGCACGACCACCTCGCCCACGGCCCAAATGGTTAGGGCCACCGCCGCGATCGTTAAATCGTAAACCAAGGCTGTGGTCGCCGCGTTGACATACCAGGCGTCAATCATACCGAAAATCGACCAGCCTTGCGTGTTAAACCAGGTATAGAAATACCACCACGGCACAATCGTGCCGACAATAAGAAGGGCAGTGTAAATCAAACGCATAAGACCTCTAACCATCTTAGGGGGGTCTGGTCGAGCGTGAAATGATTACCCCTGATCTTTTTCTTGCTGCTTTTGCGCCATTCTCTCTTCGGAATGGATATATATTAGTTTACCCCATCTTGCCCCCTTGTCACGA
>CALFSY010000089.1 GCA_937916365.1 uncultured Jannaschia sp.
GCTATCCCACGCAAAAACCGGTGGCGTTGTTGGAACGGATCATCAACGCCTCGTCCAATCCCGGCGACACGGTGTTGGACCCGTTTTGCGGCTGCGGCACCACCGTTCATGCGGCGCAAAAGCTGAACCGCCGTTGGATCGGGATCGACATCACCCCCATTGCCATCACCTTGATCAAAAGCCGCCTATCGGACGCTTTTGGCGGCGATGTGGCCTACACCACCCAGGGGTTGCCAAAGGATATTGACGGCGCACGCATGTTGTTTGCCGATGACGACCGCACGAAAAAGAAATTTGAAATGTGGGCGGTTGGGTTGATCGAGGCCTATCCGCAGGCGGGCGGTAAAAAGGGTGCCGATGGCGGCATCGACGGCACATTCTGGTTTGGGCCGGATAAATCGTGCAAAGCCATCGTCTCGGTCAAGGGTGGTAAAAACGTGGGCGTGGCGATGATTCGCGAACTTGACGCTGTTGTTACACGCGAAAAGGCGGATTTGGGGGTTTTTTTGACGTTAGAGGCCCCCACGCGCCCGATGATCCAAGAGGCCGCACAAATGGGCACGGTAGAGGTTGAAGGGTTTTCCCCCCGCCCGCGGATGCAAATCGTGACGATCAAAGAGGCGCTGGAAAACGGTGCAGCGGCTGTTGATGCCCCCCTGCGCCACGGCGATACCTATAAAGCCGCACCCCGAGAAACCGACCAAACCAAACAGGGCATGTTAGACGTTTAATCCCGCACCTCAAGCGATAGGGCATGGATTTCGCCCATTAAATCGGCGCCCAGGGCGGTATGAATCGCCCGATGACGGGCGATGCGGCCCATATCGGCGAACGCTGCGCTTTCAATTACCACGCGAAAATGGCTTTCCCCGCCGACCTGATACCCCGCATGGCCGCGGTGTGCGTCGCTTTCGTCTACGACCTCTAGGTGGCGGGGATCAAACGTGGCCCTTAGGCGTTGCGTGATTTTTTCCGTCCGCGTCATGATTTTTTCCTTTACCTCTTCAATCCTGCCGCATGAATCCTTAAACTCCGCATTCTGAATCGGAAAGGGGAATGCGATGTCATCCAAAGACCCGTTTGATTTCGATCTTCGTGTGTCCACGGATAAGAAAAAACGCCGCACGGGACGGCGTGGAATGTCGGGCGCATTTGAAACCTCGCAACGCCTATGCGACTATGAAGGGTGCAATAAACCTGGGCAATACCGTGCGCCCAAAAGCCCCGATAATTTGGAAGAATTCTATTGGTTTTGCCGCGATCATGCGCGGGAATACAATTTGAAATGGAATTTTTTTGAAACCACGTCTGAGGCGGCGGTTGAGGCGCAACTGGACCGTGATCGTGTTTGGGATCGGCCCACCAAACCCTTTGGCCAAACGGTAGAGGAACGCGCCTGGGCGCGCCTGGGCATTGATGATGCGCATCAGGTTTTGGGCCAAAATGCCACGCGCAATCCGGGGCGCCACAGTGCGCGCGGGCGATCATTGCCCCCCACCGAACGCCGCGCGTTAGAGATTTTAGAGGCGCAGGATACATGGACAAAATCCGAAATCCGCAAATCCTATAAATCATTTATCAAGGTTTTACACCCAGACATGAACGGCGGCGACCGATCCGATGAAGATCGCCTGCAAGAGGTTGTTTGGGCCTGGGATCAAATCAAAGACAGCCGTAATTTCACCGATTGATATGGATGGCGCCCCTG
>CALFSY010000090.1 GCA_937916365.1 uncultured Jannaschia sp.
ATAAGCGCGCCCCCAAATACGACAAACCCGTCTAACGCTTCGTCAAAGGCCATCACCCCAAGCAGCGTTGCCCAAACAAGTTGTAAAAACGTCACCGGTTGGGTCACCGTCAACGGCGCCGCAGAAAAGGCAAGCGTCATGGTGTAATGCCCCACGGTAGCAAATAAACCGGTCAAAAACAAAAGTCCGATTTCACGCGCACCCACGGGAACCCATTCCAACATGGCAAAGGGGGCAAGCCCGATGGTCACTGTGACCGATAACATAAACACGACCACCGCAGCGGGCGTTTCATCGGCCATAATCTTTGCAATCAAATATCCAACAGCAAACGCCAGGGCGGTGAACAACATTGCCAAATGTCCGGTGTTAAGATCACGAAACCCCGGGCGCAGGATAATCAACGCCCCGAATAGCGCGATTGCCACGGCAATGATGCGCCGCTGTGCCATGCGTTCCCCCAAAACAATCACCGCCAACACAGACACATAAACCGGAACAAGGTAATTCATGGCCGTCACCTCGGCGATGGGCAGGCGGGCCATGGCATAAAACCAACAAAACACCCCCGCCGCGTGCACCACACCCCGCAACCCAAACAAGCCAAGTGTGCGGCGGCTAAACGTTACACGTCTTATCGCCGGGATCATCGGCAGTAGGAATACCAACCCCAACGCATACCGCAAAAAGGCCGCCTGTGCCGATGGCACACCATCGCCCACCATTTTTACCGTTGCAGTGACCGCGACAAAGCATAAACCGGTGACCAACATCCAAAACACACCTAAAACGGGGCGGTTGTGCGATACCGACGGGGTGGGGGTAGGCGTTTCCATACATTACAAATGTTCAGCTTTCGCACCTATCCGCAACCCATGACCCCGTAGGAATGCGTTCATCCTAAAATCACCAACTTTATGGCAAGTGCCAGCATGGTTACCCCCACCAGGGCATCCAAAATTCGCCACGCCGCAGGGCGCGCGAAAAATGACGAAAGCGCGCGCGCGCCATACCCCAAAAGTAAGAAAAAAGCGCAGCTTGCCGCCAATGCCCCTATACCGAAATGCCAACGCGCGGGGCCATATTGTGCCGCCACCGCCCCGATCAGACCGACAGTATCCAAATATACATGCGGATTGGCCCATGTTAGGATCAACGTTGTGCTGACGGCCGCGCGCAACGATCCGGCCGCGGCGCCATCGTCTAGCAACGCATCTTGTGCTGTCCACGTGGCGTGAAGGCTTTTGAGACCGTAAAAAACCAAAAATGCCTCGCCCCCCCACCGCATCGCTTGTAAGGCCCAGGGTGCCGTGTCGGCCAGTGCGCCAAACCCCGCCACCCCCGCAAAGATCAACACCCCCTCGCTGACACAACATATTGCGACTACGGGGCCAACATGGGCGCGCCGTAATCCTTGGCGCAAAACAAATGCGTTTTGCGCGCCAATGGCCAAAATCAGGCTGAGGCTTAGCGCAAAGCCGGCCAAAAATGCTGTGGTCATAGGCTAACCCTAAAGCATTGAAAAGGTTTTGCAAAACCCATGCAACACACCCACGCAAAATATACCAGATCTAGGCGTTAGACCGAAAGCTGCGCCATCACATCATCGGCAACTTCAAAATTTGCCGTGACAGTTTGGATGTCATCATCGTCTTCTAACATGTCGATCAATTTGATAAGTTTTTGCGCCTCTTCCAAGTTTAATTCTGTCGTGGTTGTGGGGCGCCAAACCAATTTTGCGCTGTTGCTTTCGCCCAGGTCTATTTCAAGCGCGGCGGATACATCATTCAAATCCGTGTCCGCGCACCAAATGATGTGGTTTTCGTCCGTGCTTTCCACGTCTTCGGCCCCTGCATCAATCGCGGCCATCAAAACCGTGTCGGCATCACCTGCGTCGGGCGCATAGATGATGCACCCTTTGCGATCAAACATAAACGCAACCGAACCGGTTTCCCCCAAATTGCCGCCATGTTTGCCAAAGGTTGATCGCACAGTTGACGCCGTGCGGTTGCGATTGTCTGTCATCGCTTCGACAATCACGGCAACGCCACCAGGGCCATATCCTTCATACCGGATTTCTTCATACGTTTCTGCGTCCCCGCCTTGGGATTTTTTGATTGCCCGATCAATCACATCTTTGGGCACAGAATTTGATTTTGCCTCTTTTACGGCCAACCGTAGGCGAGGGTTTTTTTCGGGATCGGGATCGCCCATTTTTGCGGCGACAGAGATTTCTTTGGCGAGTTTTGAAAACAGTTTAGACCTTGCGGCGTCTTGACGCCCTTTGCGGTGTTGGATGTTTGCCCATTTTGAATGTCCGGCCATTGGGCCCTCCTGCAGGATAATGTGATGGTTAAGAATAGTGTGTCATGGATCATAGGATCTATAGGGCAAGGCCGTTATCTTCGGCAATGGGTCATCGCTGCTTGGCCCTGAGGGTGTTAGATGCGGCGTGAATACCCCATTGTGCGAAATGTTTCGGCGCACTTTCGGCCAATACCGCGTGACGGCGGGCTTTCTGCGCGCTAGGCTTGGGCCATGACAAACGATCAAATCATTTTATTTTCGCTTTTTGGGGTGGTGTTTGCGCTGCTGATCTGGGGGCGGTTTCGTTACGATCTGGTGGCATTTTCGGCGCTTATGGTGGCCGCCGTTTTAGGGTTGGTGCCCAAAGATATGGTGTTTGTGGGGTTTGGGCACCCTGCGACATTGGTTGTGGCGTTGGTGTTGGTGGTTTCAGCCGGTTTGGTCCGGTCCGGTGCGGTTTCCCTTATCACGCGCACATTGGTCAGCAGCGCGCGAGGTTTGGGCAGCCATATTGCAATTATGGGGGGCGTTGGCGGCGTTCTATCTGCATTTATGAACAATGTGGCAGCGTTGGCATTGCTGATGCCCGTTGATATTGCCACGGCGCGCAAGGCCGGGCGGGCGCCGGGCCTGTCGTTGATGCCATTGAGTTTTGCCACAATCCTGGGCGGGATGGTGACGTTGATTGGAACCCCCCCCAACATCATCATTGCCACGATCCGCGAAGATACCTTGGGCGCCCCATTTGCAATGTTCGATTTCGCGCCTGTGGGCGGTGTTGCGGCGGTTGCGGGATTGGCCTTTGTGGCACTGATTGGGTGGCGATTGATCCCTGCGCGGGATTCTGGTGTGGGGCAGGACCGTGCAGCCGAACTTGCCCCTTATATCGCGGAACTTCGCATTCCGGCGGGATCGAAATTGATAGGGCAACGACTACGCGATCTTGACGGCCCTGCGGCCACGGCGGATGTGGGCCTGTTAGGATTGGTGCGTGATGGAAAACGCCGCTTTGGCACGGGGCGCAACATCGCCTTAAAAGAAGATGATGTTTTGGTGTTAGAGGCTTATCCAAAGGCATTGGATGAATTTCGCGTTGTCTTAAATTTGGATGTCGCGGTTTCCAGCAATACCGCGGCCCATGCGTTTGGGGATGGTGTGAGTTTGATTGAAATGGTGGTGCCGGAAACCGCACGTATTGCAGGCAAAACTGTGCAATCGGTGGGTTTATCCTGGCGTCAACGCACCACGCTGATGGGGATTGCGCGGCGGGGTAAACGATTGACAAAACGTTTGCGCGAAACTGCGGTCGAGCCGGGCGATATATTACTGTTATTGGTGCAATCGGACCGCGCCGAAGAGGTGGTGGATTGGCTGGGCGGTTTGCCGCTGGCGGATCGGGGCCTGACGGTGACGCAGGATCGGAAAACGTGGGGGGCGATCGGGCTTTTCGCTTTGGCGGTTTTGGCGGCCTCGCTTGGGATGATGGATCTGCCGATCGCTTTGGGGTTGGTTGTGGTTGGATATGTGGTGATGAAAATTGTTCCGTTGTCCGAAATCTATACTTTTATTGAATGGCCTGTGGTGGTTTTGCTAGGGTCCATGATCCCCTTGGGGATGGCATTACAAAGCTCGGGCGGCACTGATTTAATTGCACAACTATTGCTAAGCCTAACGGAGGGATTACCGATTTGGGTTATCCTGACCCTGTTGATGGTTGTTACGATGACGTTATCGGACATCCTGAACAACACAACAACGGCGATTGTTGCGGCACCGGTGGGCATTCAAATGGCCGGCAGTCTTGGCGCATCGCCCGATCCATTTTTGATGGCGGTTGCCGTTGCAGCGTCCGCGGCGTTTCTTACGCCGATTGGGCATAAAAATAATACCCTGGTCCTTGGCCCGGGGGGGTATCGGTTCGGTGATTATTGGCGCATGGGATTGCCGCTAGAACTTTTGATTGTGGTGGTGGCGATCCCTGCGATATTGTTTTTCTGGCCACTATAGCAGGGGCAGAAAAGTGTTTTGCCTTAGCAGGCCGCGTTATCGTGGGCCTGGACCCAAAAGCGGCAAATCATGCTTGTTTGAGTGTGGTTGTAGCATAATTGACACTAAGGTCGCGGTCGGAAATGTGCCATGTCCAGGTGATTGGATTGAAAACGAACCCTTTTCGATCAACAGGTGTAAGTTCGGCAACACGGATCATGGCATAAAGATCGTCAGGCGCGATAAATTTTTCCCAATCATGGGTGCCTTTGGGTAACCACCGCATCACATATTCCGCGCCGATGATTGCCATCACAAAACTTTTGACGTTGCGGTTGATGGTTGAACATATCATCATCCCACCGGGGTTCATAATATCACGGCAGGCGGTCAAATATGCCTGTGGATCGGCGACATGTTCAATCACCTCCATATTCAAAATCACATCGAAATGTTCGCCCGCCTGGGCCAATGCCTCGGCTGTTGTATGGCGATAATCAATGGTCAACCCGGATTGTTGGGCGTGGATTTGGGCAACATTTATGTTGCGTTCCGCTGCATCGGCCCCCACCACATTGGCCCCCAATCGCGCCATGGGTTCGGACAAAAGCCCCCCGCCACACCCGATATCGAGCAAACGCAAACCCGCAAACGGATTTTCCGCCGTCATATCGCGGCCAAACGTAGCGGCGACTTGCGCTGTGATGTAGTCAAGCCTACAGGGGTTTAACATGTGCAGGGGTTTGAATTTGCCTTCGGGGTTCCACCATTCGGCTGCCATCGCCTCAAACTTGGCGATTTCGTTTGGATCAACTGTGTGTGGTGCGGTGTTCATGGGCATTTCCCTTTGATATTGTAAATATTGTTCCCGGACACGGGCGGCGTAAAGGATTATATAGGAAACCGATGGATAGGACCTTGGACAAAAAAAACGCTTTTGCGCATTTGTTCCCACAAATTGATCCGTATGACCAGCGTATGTTGGATGTTGGGGATGAACATCATATTTACGTGGAACAGTGCGGTAATCCCGATGGTGCGCCGGTTGTGGTGTTACATGGGGGCCCGGGCGGGGGGTGCAGCCCTGCAATGCGGCGGTATTTCGATCCGAAAGATTGGCGAATCATATTATTCGATCAACGTGGGTGCGGCCGATCACGGCCCCACGCCAGCGTTCAATCCAACACAACCTGGCATTTGGTGGGCGATATTGAACATATTCGCCAAACATTGGGCATTGAACGGTGGGCGGTGTTCGGTGGATCGTGGGGGGCGACCTTGGCCCTTATCTATGCCCAAACACATCCAGATAGGGCGGCATATCTGGCATTGCGCGGTGTATTTTTGTCGATGAAGCGTGAAATTGATTGGTTTTATGGTGGCGGTGCCGGACAGTTTTGGCCCGAACAATGGGCACAGTTTTGCGCCCTAGTGCCCGAATCGGAACGTGGTGATATGGTTGCGGCATACCACAGGCGGCTTTTTTCCGGTGATCTAACCGTAGAAACACGTTTCGCCCGAGCTTGGGCAATGTGGGAAAATGCCCTATCCTCCATAGATCGTGATGGTGGTGGTGGCGGTGGCCCCAGTGAATATGCGCGTGCTTTTGCGCGACTTGAAAACCATTATTTCGTCAACAACGGTTTTTTGGCCGAAGATGGGCAAATCCTGCGCAATCTTTATGTTATAAAACATATTCCTGGGGCCATTGTCCAAGGGCGCTATGATATGATTTGCCCACCGCTTTCAGCGTATCAGGTATTGGCGGATTGGCCCACCGGACAGTTGCATATGATAAAGAACGCCGGACATGCATTATCAGAGCCGGGAATTAGCGCCCGATTGGTGCAAATTATGCAATCGGTTGGTAAAAATCGCGCGCAATTTAGATTATAAATCTGTGTAAATGTTAACCTAGGGCACCGCTTTTGGCAGGTGCTGAGTTTGGGACGGTCTAAACTTGCCTCGCGTTAAATTTACTTTTAGGCTTGCTAGGATTAAACGCAAAATAAAATCCACTCTATACACACACATCGCTGTCGCAATGTAAAAATAACATGGCTGATAATCGCATCCGCAACATGGAAGAATTTGCCGCACTAAGCGGTATTTCCCGCCCGACGGTTTCAAAATACTTCTACGATCCAAACAGTGTGCGCCCTTCGACACGCGCGCAAATTGAAACGGCGTTGCGAGAATATAATTATCGCCCGAACATCTATGCCATCAATCAAAACCGGCGTTTGACGAAGAACATTGGTATTGTTGTCCCGTATTTGGCGGATCCGTTTTTTGCTGAAATGGCGCGTAAAATTGAACGACTTTGTATCGGGGCTGGATTTCGGCCTATTTTGCTAAGCTCTCATGGTGATCGTTCCGAAGAGGTGGGCAATCTTGATACATTACGGTCGATCAAACCTGCGGGTGTTCTTATGGCGCCACTTGGGCGTATGTCGGACAAGGACGCCGTGCAATCATTTTGCGCAGACGTGCCTACCATTTTGTTTGATAGCAACATCGATAATGTGGGGGCGGCATTTATCGGCTCTGATAATGATCAAAGCATTGGCTTTATTGTTGATTATCTGTGCCGCACGGGGGAACCGCCTGCGTTTTTCGAAATGAAAACCCCATCAAACCCCAATGCAATAAAACGCCATAATGCCTATGCCGCAGCGATAAAAGCGCATGGGGTTTCACCGGAATTTTTACAAGTCGAAGGTCAAGGGTGGGATTTCGAAGACCTCGGGTATCGCGAGAGTATGCGCATAATCGAAGCGCGCATTTTACCGACCAAGTCGATTTTGTGTAGCAACGACCGATTGGCCATCGGATTTCTGGCCGCCGCCCATGAAAAGGGTCTGCGCGTTGGCAATGGCCCCGGGTATGCGTTGCGTGTTGCGGGCCACGACGATCATCCGTTTTCGCGGTTCACATGCCCTAAATTAACCACTGTGGCACAGGATTATGCGGCGATTGCCCAAACCAGTATGGCACAACTGTTGACATCTATCGAATCAGGACAACCCCTTGAAAAACGCCTAACGACCCTTTTTTCAGGCACGTTGATTGTGCGTGAGTCTGCCTAAAATTTTAAGAATACTGAGAAATATGTGATTTTTTAATCAAAATTTTACGCGCGTGAATTATTTAGTTGACGTTACATCACGTATCTTTCTACGCTAAGGGCATAACATCCAAACTAGGGAGGATGCGGATGTCTTTGAAATCCGTTTTGGGCGCATCAGCGGCACTTGCCTTTTGCGCAACGTCGGCGTTGGCGGATGGCCACGCCACGACGATTACAATCGCCACGGTAAATAATGGTGATATGATCCGTATGCAGGGTCTGACCGATGTATTTACCGAAATGCACCCCGATATTTCTGTTGAATGGGTCACGTTGGAAGAAAACGTTCTACGCCAGAATGTAACGACCGATATTGCCCAGGGCGGTGGTCAATATGACATCATCACCATCGGCACGTATGAAGTTCCGATTTGGGGCGAACGCGGGTGGTTAACCTTGCTTAATGATTTGGGCGATGATTACAACATCGACGATCTTTTACCTGCTATTCGCGGGGGCCTGACGGTTGATGGCAATCTTTATGCCTCGCCCTTTTATGGTGAATCGTCGATGGTTATGTATCGCACCGATTTGATGGCAGAGGCCGGATTAGAAATGCCCGAAGCACCCACATGGGATTTTATCCGTGAGGCCGCCATCGCCATGACTGATCGTGACAACGATGTTTATGGTGTTTGTCTGCGCGGTAAACCTGGTTGGGGCGAAAACATGGCATTCCTGACGGCGATGTCAAATTCCTTTGGGGCGCGCTGGTTTGATGAAGATTGGACCCCGCAATTTGATAGCGAAGCATGGGCAAATACGCTGAACTTCTATCTTGATCTGATGAACGAAGCAGGCCCTCCGGGTGCTGCCACTAATGGGTTTAATGAAAACCTGGCGCTGTTCCAACAAGGCTCATGCGGGATGTGGATTGATGCCACTGTTGCGGCATCCTTTGTGACCAATCCCAATGATTCAGAAGTCGCCGATAGCGTAGGTTTCGCATTGGCGCCTGATAACGGGCTTGGCCGCCGCGGTAACTGGCTCTGGGCGTGGTCATTGGCGATCCCTGCGTCGTCGGATGCCGTGGACGCCGCCCAAGCCTTTATATCTTGGGCAACCGGGCCTGATTATTTGGAACTTGTCGCTGAACGTGAAGGTTGGGCAAACGTGCCGCCGGGCACCCGCACATCGCTATATGAAAACCCCGCGTATCTTGAGGCGGCCGCATTTGCGGATATGACGCTGCGGTCGATGGCCGCCGCCGATCCCCAAAACCCCACTGTAGACCCGGTGCCTTATGTGGGCGTTCAATTCGTAGCTATCCCCGAATTTCAGGGCATTGCGACCGAGGTAGGGCAGCTATTTTCGTCTGCATTGGC
>CALFSY010000091.1 GCA_937916365.1 uncultured Jannaschia sp.
GACAAAACCCTGGCCGACACTTTGCTGTCTACGATTGGTCAGGTTGTTCATCTACAACACGAAAATGACATGGACGCCGTTACCGCCGTTTCAGGGTCTGGTCCAGCGTATGTGTTTCATATGATTGAGGTATTGGCCGATGCAGGCGTGGCGCAAGGGTTGCCGAAACCCCTGGCCCTTACCTTGGCTAAGGCCACAGTGATGGGTGCCGGGGCATTGGCGCACGAAACACACGAAACGCCCGAACACCTGCGCCGCGCCGTAACCTCGCCCAACGGAACAACGCAAGCGGGGCTTGAGGTTTTGATGGATGCAACAACCGGCCTAGCACCATTGATGCACCGCACAGTCGCCGCCGCCGCCCAGCGCAGCAGAAATCTGAAAACATGACCCAAGAAATTGATTTTGATGATTTTCTAAAGGTCGATATGCGCATCGGCACCGTTGTGCGTGCCGAACCTTTCCCGCAGGCGCGCATACCCGCGATCAAATTATGGGTCGATTTCGGGCCAGACATCGGGGAAAAGAAAAGCTCGGCCCAAATCACCGCCCACTACACACCCGAGGCGATGATCGGTAGGCAGGTGGTGGCGGTGGTTAACTTTCCCCCGCGCCAAATCGGGCCGGTGCGGTCCGAGGTGTTGGTATTGGGTGTGGCGGATTCCGATGGTGGGGTGGTTTTGCTACACCCCGATCATCCTGTTAAAAATGGGCAAAGGATACATTGAATGCGCGTTTTAATTTCTAGGTATTTACCCGATACCGTGATGGCCGAAGCCGCCGCCCGATTTGACACGACCATACGCAAAACGGCAACACCGATGCGCACCGACGAATGCCGCGATGCCCTAACCAGTTATGACGCCATCATTCCCACCTTGGGCGATGGATTTGGGGCGGCGGTGTTTGCAAACATACCCACGCCGCGTTGCAAACTGTTGGCGAATTTCGGTGTGGGATACGACCATATTGATGTGGCGGCCGCCCGGGACATGGGCATCAGCGTCACTAACACACCAGGCGCAGTTACCGATGCCACCGCCGATATTGCCATGACGCTTATACTTATGACGGCCCGCCGCGCGGGTGAGGGCGAACGCATGGTCCGCGCAGGGGCATGGCAGGGGTGGCAACCCACACAAATGTTGGGCCAACATGTCAGCGGCAAAACCATCACCATTATCGGCATGGGCCGGATCGGGCAGGCGATTGCGCGGCGGTGCCATTTTGGATTTGGTTGCCCGATTGTGTATGTGAACAGATCCCCCAAAACGGTGGATTTCCCAGCGACACAAATGCCGATAACCGATGCGTTGGCTCATGCGGATATTGCCGTTGTTGCCACACCGGGCGGGGCGGCCACGCGCCATTTGATGGATGCTGCGGCCTTTGCCGTCCTACGCCCCCATGCCATTTTCATAAACATCGCGCGCGGCGATGTGGTGGATGAAACCGCATTGATCGCCGCGTTACAGGCGGGGCAGATCGCAGGCGCAGGGTTAGATGTATATGAATTTGAACCCAAGATGCCCGCCGCCCTGCGCGCCATGGAAAACGTTACATTATTGCCGCATTTGGGCACTGCAACGTTAGAGGTGCGCGAAGCAATGGGTCACATGGCATTGGCCAATGTAATTGCACTGCACGAGGGGCGCGCATTACCCAATGTGGTTTAGGGGTGAAACCTTTGCGCGCCACAGCCTGTGGACCGCGTGCGCGCAATTTAACGCTAAAATAGCGGGCGTTTTGTGCGAGAATACCCTGTGAATGCGCCGCCGCTTATCCTTGTGATTGGTGGGGCGGCCTCGGGCAAATCGGCGTTTGCTGAACGGCTTGCGCACCGGATTGGGGCACAAGCGGGATTAAAAAAATTATATCTTGCAACGGCCCAAGCATGTGACGATGAGATGGCGGAAAAAATTGCCCGCCACCGTGCCGCGCGCGCCAATGATGGGTGGACCACGATCGAAATTACCGCACCATTGGATATTGCCCCGGCATTGGCGCGCGGATCGTCCGATCACATCATATTATTGGATGGAATCACACTTTGGGTGTCAAATGTGATTTTATCCGGCATGGATTGGGATGGGGCGCTTGGAACATTAATTAATGCACTGACCCATACCGCTGCGCCGGTAATTGTGGTGAGTGATGAGGTGGGCACAGGCGTTGTGCCGGACAATACACTGGCCCGCACATTCCGCACCGCCCAAGGGGGCGTTAATCAACGGCTGGCAGAGCAGGCAGATGTGGTTGTGTTCGTTACGGCGGGGTTGCCCATGATGCTAAAAGGGGGGCATTTGCTGCATAATATGGGGGGGGGGGGATGACCCACCTATTTTGGGTGCGCCATGGGCCGACGCATCAAAAGGTTTTTACCGGATGGCGCGATGTGCCCGCCGATTTGTCCGATGGCGCGACCCTGGCGCGGGTATCGGCATTTTTGCCCCCCTCGGCGGGTGTCATATCATCCGATCTATCGCGGGCCGTGGCCACAGCCGATGCCATTGCATCCAATCGCCCGCGTCTTACCCCCGATCCGGCGTTGCGCGAATTTGATTTCGGCGCGTGGGATGGCCTATCATTTGAACAGGTCGCCGCGCGCGACCCTGATCTAAGCCGCACTTTTTGGGAATCCCCGGGGGATGTTGCGCCGCCGGATGGCGAAAGCTGGAACATGGTGGCAACCCGCGTTCATGCGGCCATTGACGCCGCAGTGCGGGTGCGGCCCGGGCATCCGCTGATTGCGGTGGCCCATTTCGGGGCGATTCTAACACATCTGTCGACCGCCGGTGGGATCGCCCCGATTCAGGCGCTATCCCACCATATTGATCCGCTTTCCATTACCGAATTGCGGCATGGATCGGATGGGTGGCAGATTGTGCGGATCAACCACATCGCTTAGCAGGCGATGCCGACAACACATCCTTAATATGCCAAGGCAGTATTAGACAAATTTATATGTCATTGGTGGGATCGTTTGCGGGCCTCAATCAGCCCTGTAATAAACGGGCGGCGGGTTTTGTGGTGGCGGATGTTGGAAAACCCAGCGTTTGTTAGGTGCGTGGTGATTTCGGCGGCACTGCGCGCACGGCCTGTGCCCATGGCCATACAGTACAGGCCGAAATACGCATCGCCTGCACGGGTGGGCGCCGCACCGCCCGCCAGCGGTTCGGCAACAATTAAACGCCCATTGGGTGGCAGCGCGGCATACACCTTGGCCAACAGATGGCGCACGGTATCATCTTGGTGGTCATAAAGGATGCGAACTAAACTGATCATATCGGCGTCCTTGGGTAACACATCGGTTCGGAAATCACCCCCCGTGATCTGCGCGCGGGGGGTCAGGCCCGCTTGCGCGAAACGGTTCGACGCCGTCTGCACAACGGCGGGTAAATCAAACAAGTGCAGATTCACATAGGCATATCGTGCCCCAACATGGGATAGGAAAACACCCGTTCCACCGCCAATATCCAATAGAGTTTTAACGCCATGCAACCGCAGATGCGGTAAAATTTCCTGTGCGATCAAAACCTGACTATCGGCCATAAGTGTCGAATAAATCGCCGCCGTTTTCGGGTCTATCGGCCCGTTTGCGCCAAAGACGTAGGGCCAAAACGCCGCCAATTCAGTGGCCGATCCATCACGGAAAAATTCAACCGGATCGCGCATATCCCGATACAAAACATCGTGGTGTTGGATCATCCCCGCCAATCCGGGAACACCCGATAACGCCGCCCCGATCCGGCCCAACCCATACCGTCCATCGCGATAGCGCGCCAAAAGACCAATCGCGGTGGCAGCCTGGCAAAACACCACCATGCGGTCGGTAGGCAGCGACAGATACATCGCCAAATCTGCGGCGGTGCGGGGGCGTGTGGCCAACTGTGCAGAGAGATCGAAACGAACGAACGCTTGTAAAACCTGGCTATACAAAAACCCCGCCGTTAGATTGAACAATCGTTCGGCATCACCCCGTGCGATCCGCCGCACGATGGGAATACGCGCCACCAAAGATTGAAATCGCGGTGATGCGATCAATCCCGTTCGCCAAGCATAGACCCGATCGGCAAATGTAGCGTCGTCGCGCGGGGTAATCCCCCCACCGCGCGGGTGCGGCGATGTCATTGGTCACAGAACCCGCCGCGCTGGCAAAACCGGCGTTAAACGTTCCGCCGTCTGACGCACCATATCGCACAACGCGGCCTCGCCCGGGCAAGAGGGGATAGAGGCAATCGCCCCCGACAATATATCCTCTAACCGCCGGATGGCGCCGCGCACCCCCAACATGCGCACTGCGTTTGGGCGGTTATTTGCGGTATCTTGGTCAACGGGTTTGCCAAGAACAGTTTCATCATATAGCGCATCGCGCAAATCATCGGCGACTTGAAACGCTTCGCCAATGCGCGCGCCCAAATCCGACCATGGGGTGGGGTCTTCGCCCGCTGCGACGGCGCCCATCCGCGTTGCGGCAACAAACAGTGCCCCGGTTTTCGCGCGGTGATAGGCGCCAAGATCAATGTGCGCCTCGCTTTCCCATCCTTGACCGGCGCAAATGCCCCCGGGCATACCAGTGCTTTCCGCTAGAATCCCCAACAACGGTAAGGCGCGATCCGGGTCGGCGGCGGCGGCACGGGCCAAAACCTCAAACGCCAGGATGATAAGCGAATCCCCAGCCAATAACGCCAATGCCTGGCCATAGGTTTTGTGAACAGAGGGTTTGCCACGCCGAATATCGGCATTATCGAAACACGGCATATCGTCATGAACCAAGCTGGCACAATGGATAAGCTCGATTGCACTGGCCGCTGCATCGGCGATGGCGGGGCGATCATCGCCGCACGCCCCCGCGACAGATAAACAAATCGTGGGCCGAATGCGCGCACCCCCCGGCATCACGGCGTATTCCAATGCCGAGGCAAGTTTTGGCGGCGCGCTTGCGCCTTGGCCATGGCGCAGCGCGTTGGATATGGCCGTTTCGATCCGTTGCTTTAGGGGCATGATAATCCTATCACATAGACAGTCAGAATGTAAATTACACTGGACAGTTGCGACGTTCATGTCAACATATAGTCATATTTTTGAATGGTTGAGGCCATGATACGCACCCAACATGCCAAAACGTCGTGGTGATTGGCGCCGGAATAGGCGGGCTGTCGACCGCGCTGCGGCTTAGCCATGCGGGCCTTTCGGTTCGTGTGGTTGATCTGCACGATGCCCCAGGGGGCAAAATGCGCGTGCGCGCGTCCAATGTAGGCCCCATTGATATTGGTCCAACCGTTTTGACCATGCGTAATGTATTTGATGATTTGTTCGCAGACATTGGCGCACATCTATCTGACCATGTTACATTGGTGGAAAACGATATTCTGGCGCGGCACTTCTGGCCCGATGGGGGGCGGCTGGACCTGTGCAACGATCTTGATCGGAACATTGATGCGATTGCCGCCTTTGCCGGACGTGCAGAAGCGCACGCCTTTCGCCGCTTTGCAAATCGGGCAAAGCGATTGTTTGAAGCCTTTGAATATCCCATGATGCGGGCACCGGTGCCCAATATGGCGCGCGTGGCGGGGCATGTGTTGCGGCGCCCGGATCTTTTGGGCGCACTGTCCGTGGGCAGAACATTGGCGCGTCGTTTGGCCGACGATTTCAAAGACCCTAGATTGCAACAACTTTTTGGGCGCTACGCGACCTATGTTGGCGGATCGCCATATCAAAGCCCGGCCTTATTAAGCCTGATTTGGCATGCCGAGGCCTGCGGGGTTTGGCGTGTTATGGGCGGTATGCACGCCCTGGCGCGCGCCATGCACACCCTAGCCAAAGACAAAGGCGTTACATTTCAATTCAATGCCCGCGCCACCCGCATTGAATGCCAAGATGGGCGCGTAAGTGCGGTGCATATGGCCGATGGCGGGCGTTTGCCTGCGGATGTGGTGGTCTTTAATGGCGATCCAAAGGCATTGGTTGAGGGCCACCTTGGCCCTGCGTCACGCGGCGCCGTCCCCCCTCGCGGGATTTTCCCGCGCAGCTTATCCGCATGTGTTTGGGGGTTTGCCGCGCGGGCGCAGGGTGTCGATCTGGCTCACCATAACGTATTTTTTTGTGCCAATCCAAAGGCAGAATTCGACGATTTAGCAGCAGGGCGCATACCACACGACGGCACGCTTTATCTTTGCGCACAAGACCGTGGTCAAAACACGCAATCATCCTTAGACTGTGAACGTTTTGAAATCATCCTAAACGGCCCTGCGGGGCACATCGCCACGCAGGAGGATAAAATAAAATGCCAAACACGCGCGTTCAGAGCCCTAAAGGCACACGGCCTGCGGTTTTCGCCCCCCCCAGGTCCAGAGGCGTTAACAACACCGCAGGATTTTGCCACCGCCTTTCCGGGGTCGGACGGTTCCCTTTACGGGCGGAGCCCACACGGAATGATGGCAGCCCTGCATCGACCCACGGCAAAGACACGGTTGGCCGGGCTTTACCTGTGCGGGGGGGGCGCGCACCCGGGGGCGGGGGTGCCGATGGCATGTCTGTCCGGCGCGCACGCGGCCGCGGCGATCTTGAACGACCTTGCTTTGCCGTTGACGTTCCGTCCGATGGCTATGCCTGGTGGTATGTCGACGGGATCAGCCACGACGGCGCCCGGGCAATTTCAATCATCGGGTTCATAGGATCGGTTTTTTCGCCTTGGTATCGGTGGTCTGGGCGCAAAAATCCCGCCAATCATTGCTGTTTGAACGTTGCAACCTACGGTCCCGGTGGGCGTTGGACGATGACCGATCGGGGGCAACAGGCGTTACATCTGTCCCAAGATCAGATCACAATCGGCCCGTCCGCCATGACCTGGGTGGACGATCACCTGCGCATTGATATTGATGAGGTATCGACCCCCCACGCCCAACGGATCAAAGGAGTGGTTTTGGTGCGCCCCAGCGCGATTACTGACATCGAAGTGCCATTGACCCAAGATGGCGCACACGTGTGGCGGCCTTTTGCACCTATCGCCACGATTGAGGTGCACTTGAACCGTCCCGGGTGGTCCTGGAACGGCCATGGCTATTTCGACGCAAATTTTGGAACCCGGGCGTTAGAGGCAGATTTTGGATACTGGACCTGGGGCAGGTTTCCACTGCAAAACGGTGCTACGTGTTTTTATGACGTTGCGCAGCGCGATGGAACGCCCCTAAATACCGCCATACATTTTACGCGTGATGGGGCATGGCGCGGCATTGATGCACCGCCAAAGGCAAAATTGCCAAGATCACCATGGATGGTGCGCCGCGAAACCCGTGCCGACGCAGGGTATCGCCCCCACCAAATCAAACCGATGTTGGACGCCCCCTTTTACAACCGCGCCGCAATCAAAACACAAATCCATGGCGAAAAAACGATAGGTGTTTGCGAGGCGTTGGATTTAGACAAATTTCGCGGCCCGTGGTTGATGCCTATTTTGGCCGTGCGTGTGCCCCGCCGCGCCGCATGGCGGGTGTGAGCACAACAAATCTTTAACCACTTGCATTTGTGCCGTTGGCTTGAGACATGCCAAACAATGGCATAAATACGTGCGTAAGATATGATGACCAACGATACCTTTACAAACTGGCACGGCACCACAATCATCGGCATCCGTAAGGGGGACACGGTTGTTGTGGCAGGCGATGGTCAGGTCAGCCTAGGCCAAACCGTGCTCAAGGCCACCGCGCGAAAGGTGCAACGCCTATCCCCCGGCGGGCACGATGTGGTTGTGGGGTTTGCCGGATCAACAGCGGATGCCTTTGCCCTATTGGAACGGTTGGAGGCAAAGCTGGACGCCATGCCGGGGCAGCTTACCCGCGCAAGTGTTGAGTTGGCCAAAGATTGGCGCACCGACAAATATCTGCAAAAACTGGAGGCGATGTTGATCGTATCGGACGGTCAAACACTGTTGGTGATCACGGGCGCGGGCGATGTGTTGGAACCCGAACACGGTATTGCGGCCATTGGATCGGGCGGCCAATATGCCCTTGCCGCGGCGCGGGCGTTGATGGACACGGACAAAGACGCCGAAACCATCGCACGGCGGGCTATGGCCATTGCCGCCGAAATTTGTGTGTATACAAATGACCAAATCCTTATCGAAAAGATCACGGGATGAATACACTGAACCCAGATGATTTGCGCGCCGCCGTCAGCGCGGGCATTATGACCGAGGCACAGGCAGCGTCTTTGGCGGCGCTTTCTGAAACACGGCGGGGGCTGCGCGATCACATCAGCGGAGTTGACGAACCTTTTGAATTGTTTCGCGGGTTCAACGAAATTTTTATCGTGGTGGGATTGGTTATTTTATATGCGGGTTACCTTGGCCTGACCGGCGTAACATTTTTGGGAAGTGACGCCGGATATATCCTAGGGTTGGTTTATGCGTGCCTTGCCTTGGCGGGGATTGCCGGTTTGGCACGATATTTTACCTTAATCCGGCGCATGGTGGCGCCTTCAATCGCCTTGTCCGTGATGTTTGCTATGTCTGCGGGGCAATTCGGCGCAATGCTAAGCGCGGCATTCGGTTTAGAATTGCAAGGCACATTAACATTTTCGGCCCTTGTGGCAGGGGCGTCGCTGGTATTTTATTATTATTTCTTTCGGGTGCCTTTTACAGTGGCTTTGATCGCGCTTTCGATCCTAACGGCGAGTTTTGGGTTTGCCGCACTGGGCGGTGCGGTGCCTGAATCGCCATTAGATTTCTTTTTGCTTAGCGCGAACGGACCCTTTGCAATTATCACTGTTATTTTGGGGGCAATCGGGTTGATTGGTGCGATGGCCTTTGACATGAGCGATCCACATCGCCTAACGCGGCGCGCGGCAAGCGGGTTTTGGCTTCATATCCTGGCGGCCCCTGCGATTGTAAACACTGTAGCGTTGACACTGTTTACCCAAAACACTGTGTTTGCGCAGATGATACTGGTGGTTTTTGTGGCGCTGATGGCGATATTTGCCGTCATAATTGATCGGCGATCATTTTTGGTTGCGGGGGTGGGATACATCGTGGCCCTTGCCTTTACCGTTATCGAAGGCGGAACATTCGTTATCATCCTAATGTTGGGGGTGGGGTTGGTTTTGCTAGGCGCGAAATGGGATATGTTACGCCGCACCTTAATGCAGGCGTTGCCGGATTTTCCCGGCAAAACGCGCCTGCCGCCCTATCACATCCCCCCGCGACCATGGCCGAGACTGCGTC
>CALFSY010000092.1 GCA_937916365.1 uncultured Jannaschia sp.
ATGCTGTCTAAAAGATCACCATGATTACGGCAAAGTTTTTGTGTGGCCACGCAGTGATGATCCGTGGATGGAGGGGACGAATACCATTGGTTTGGGTTTTGTGGCGGATAATTTTTCAGAGTTTATAAATAATCTAACCGCTCGTGAGAATTTGTAATTTGACTGGGCTTGATGAAAAAATTTTGCAAACATCTATTCACCAATGGCCAGATGCCCTTTCGCGACTAAGTTTGCCGTTTCAACAGATCGATGTTTCTATGCAGGATCGCAAAGCGCTGATTGCCTTATCAAGCGGTGAGCCTCAGAATACAAACACACCACACACCATGATGTTTTCCGATGGCTTCATTGCAGATATTGAGACGCCTTTACAAATGCATTCTATGGGCGCGCATATGCGTTTTGATTTATGCAGCCTAAAGATTGGACATCACTCACCGAACATACAAACATCTAAAGGTTTTTTTGATTCTTTGCGCCATGGTAACATGCGTGTCGCCTCGTCCTTGAGTTTATACATGCATGCAAAACAAGATACGCATCTTTTTATATTTCCTTGGCACGACATTCCACCTTGGTGTGAATTTCGCCTGTTTATTCGGGATCGACGGCTTGTGGGGGTATCACAATATCATCACCATACGGCTTATCCTGAGATTGAGACGCACTTGACCCCGATCAAGGCCACGCTGATGGCGTTTGCGCGTGATCTGATCGATGCCCTGCATATGGACAGCGTTGTGGCCGACGTTTTCATCGAACGGCAAGACACTGGCGATTTCAAAACCACTTTAATTGAGCTAAATCCGTTTATTTGGCGCACCGATCCTTGCCTATATTCTTGGAAAGGCGGCGGGGATTTTGACGGTGGGTTTCGGTATCGTAAAATGCGCTATAACCCTTATCAGAATACATCAATCGCGGGCAAACACTCTGAACCACTCGGGCTTTTCCGCGAAGACGATTACAGGAGGTCGTGATGTCAAAACCCATTGCTTTAGTTGGTCATATGCACGTGTGCCCAAAGGTTGACCCAGGGCCAAAGCCACACATTGGTGGGCCTGTGCAAGACGCGGGGCAGGATTTTGTAAAATTCAACGGTGTTTTGGTCGCCGTTGAAGGTGGTAAGGCTTTGTGTACAGGCGTTCCCACCACAGATCCGCTGACCAAAGGCTCCAGCGTTGTGAAAATTAACGGCAAGGGCGTGATGCGGGTGGGTGATGGCACGGGCCATGGCGGCAAGATTGTCATGGGTATGCCTACGTTTCGCGCTGATTAAGCGCAAGCGTTTCTTTGTATAGGCATGGTATCGTCCAACCATGAGTGTTTCAACAATACGATGTGATGGATTGAGGTTTCCTCTTGACGGCTGAATACCCTTGTTGAAATGCGCGGCTGCTACAGAGCATTATATAATTAAAGCGAATGAGGCTTTTTATGTCTGTTTATGGAATGAGAATTAGGTATGTGGGTGGTGAAGATAAGGCATATTCCGTTATTGAGATGATGATTGAACGACTTAGTGAATTTCAAAAAATTGTGGTCCTAACTTGAAGTGTTAATTTGTTGAAACGTGCTGTTCAGATGTTCCAAGATATGACTGAATGCGCTGCTAATCGTGACAAGTTACTTGTTGTATGGTTGCACAAGAATGCAAACTAGTCGAACTTTAGCAATGCTTAAAACACCTGGCTTTTTCACTATCTGCAGGCGTAAGAATACAGGCTGGCTTAGGTATTTTGAAGACATCTAAGATGTTCACGGGCATTCATGAAACCCCGCGCATCCCCTTATATTATGTAAACCTATGATTTTATGTGATATTTTATTGACAATCTGGGTTAAATAGGAGTATAGTCTTAATCTATAGAGAATTGGCCGCTGTTCAGCCTTATGGGCTGGGGGGCGGTTTTTTATTTTAAGCGTTTTGTTTTTTAGAAAAGATATTTTTATGACGATACACATTGACCGTGTCTTTGCCCGCCCCAATGCCAACACCTTTTCCATTCCCCCCATCCGCGCCTTGATTGAGGAATATATCTATGACGGGTTTTGGATCGACCCCTTCGTGCGCCACTCGGTGTTCAAAAACATCTGCACCCTTACCAATGATCTTGATCCCACCATCCGTGCCACCAAAAACATGAAGGCCACCGCCTTTTGCGCCAGCATCGCACAGCATTTCAAACCCAACACCTTTGATGGTGTGCTGTTCGACCCGCCCTATTCGCCGCGCCAAGTGAAAGAATGCTACAACGGCATCGGCCTGCATGTGTTTCAAGAAGACACCCAAGCCAGATTCCACAGCGATCCTAAAAACAGTCTCACCACGCTGATTAAACCAGGCGGCACAGCCATCACCTGTGGGTGGGACAGCAACGGGTTTGGTAAAATTCGTGGCTGGCGGTTGGATCGGGTGCTGTTGGTTGCCCACGGCAGCAAACACCACGACACCATCGTTACGGTCGAGACGAAGCTGTAAAGCGTGCCTCAATCAAAACATAGGCTGGTGTGCCGTCCTCCACGGTGGTAAAATCAGCATGGCGTTTGACCTGCGCCAACCACACCTCCACATCGTTTGGTGGTGTGGCGCGGCTGTCCAAATAGGCTTTGATCTTGGGGGCCTCTTCAATCAGCGTGGTATAGACCCCAGGCAGTTTATAGGCCCTGCCGTTCCAATGCGTCACCTTGCCAATATCACGGCGAAAAATGTCCCGCACAAACGGGTGTAACACGCGCTTTTCCTCCAACAGCCATGTATTCACACTGTAATACTTGCCGCGTTTGTTATGGGCCAGAATTTCGGGAAACCGCGCATAGGCCTCAATCCGCAAGGCGTCCTTGTCCACATCGGGCAGGCTGGCCCATTGGACAACGGGTTTTTGGCTCTGGGCGATCTCAGCGCGGATGGTGTGTTGTAGTGTGGCGGTCAGGGTATCAACGGCAGGGGAAGGGTGTGCGCCAAACCACAGCCATAGTCCCCCGCCCATGACCCCACCGATAAGAATCACGGCGCTCACCGCCCCCACCACAACACGGCGCAGCATATGCGTCTTGGCGGCCATCGCGCGGGCAGCGTCACTCTTGGCCGCGCTTAAGGCGGCGTCATTCTTGGCACGCTCATGGTCTACCGCATCGCCCACCAACGCCTCTAACGCATACCGCACGTCCTGACCAATCTGATCGTGGCCACCGCCGGTGGTAGCCCTGGGTTCTTTCCGTCGTGTCATGATCCCGCCTGCTCACCCCCTGGATGCAGCAGCGCATCAAAATGCACCGCCATCATGGCGTGCAGCGCGTCCGTATCAATCCCATCATCACCGTCACCTTCGGCAGACGTCCCAGAAAAGGCCGGATCCCGTTCCCCCACCTTGGCCATATGCTGATTGTAAAACGCCACCACAAACTGCATTTTGCTCTCCACGCTCGCCGTCACATCGCGACGGGTAAAAAATCTCTCCACCACATTCAAAATATGCAAAAATACCGCCCTATCGATCTGCCCTGACACCCGCGCCGCATCCACAACCCGTGGTCCAATCCCACACGCCAGCCATAACACCGAATATCCCGAAACCCGCGATAGCGTCACGATATTAGGCAACGACGGCGTTTGCTGGTGGTGGATATAACGAAAGATTTGTTGCCGGGAGAGCGGAAAATCTGGCGCGGCTTTTTGGGCCTTATCAATCGCCTTCCACGCGGCCCGCACCCGATCTCCAAAGCCCGAATCCAGGCCGTCAATCATCTGTGGTTTGGGTTTAGGGTCGCTCATCTGGGTATAAAATATATCTTATTAGATATTATTTGTTGACAATACCTATAAATGTATCCTATAAGATATATATAGGGGGCAATATGTCTTAAATCTATAAACATCGCGCAGTATAGCGCATACCCCCCGCCACGGCAAGTCAATCGCTGTGACGGAACGCCTTTGGCATAACATATTTGTAAAAAACCTTTGGAGGACAAATGATGCAAAGCAGACATATTTTGAGCAATGAGGATAAACGCATCCGCGATGGGCGGTATACGGTGTTAAAATCTAACCTGGAGTTCATTGCCCACCAGTATCCCCGTGTCCAAGCGCTCTATCCCCTCATGG
>CALFSY010000093.1 GCA_937916365.1 uncultured Jannaschia sp.
GTTGATCGCCGAATGCTTGATAGAATCGGGGAAGAAGTTGCGCGCGCAACAACGATCGTGCGCTATGCGCCGGGTAGTAAATTTTCTGCCCATACGCATACAGGTGGGGAAGAATTTATCGTTCTTGAAGGTGTCTTTCAGGACGAGCATGGCGATTTTCCCGCCGGCACTTATGTGCGCAATCCCCCCACATCACAACATACGCCGAGTTCCGAGAACGGGTGCACCATTTTCGTGAAACTTTGGCAATTTGATATGCAGGATCGAACACAATTCCGTAAAGACATGAATGCCGAATTATCAAAATCAATCAATGGAATTGCAAGCGCAGAACTGCATCGTGACGATCGCGAAATTGTAAATTATTATTCTATAAACGCGGGGCGCTTGTTAGAGATTACTGACCTAGGCGGCACCGAAATTTTAGTTTTAGAAGGAACGTTAACAGAGGGTGATGAAACACTTAGCCAAGGTTCATGGTTACGTTCGCCGAAAGGCCAAGATTTGAAGGTTACAGCAGGCGCAGACGGTGCAAAAATTTGGACAAAGACAGGGCATCTTCGGTTTGCCAGCGCCCCCTTAGTTTAAGACCATTCTATGGTAGCGTTTAGGTTTCATGCCAATAAAACCATCCTATTTATGTCGCCCGTGTTGACCTATTCAAAATAGAGGTTTAGACACATCCTTGCAGATACATCCTTTCCAATGCTGCGACTTGAAATTGAAACTTAGGAAAGCGGATGCAAGACCTTTTATCCACCTACGCCCCGATTTTGATTTTCTTGGCCTTGGCCATTGGGCTGGGGTTGGTTTTGATCTTGGCGGCGGTGGTTTTGGCGGTGCGCAACCCCGACCCTGAAAAAGTATCGGCCTATGAATGTGGGTTTAATGCCTTTGACGACGCGCGGATGAAATTCGACGTGCGGTTTTACCTTGTGGCAATTTTGTTCATCATTTTCGATTTGGAAATCGCGTTTTTGTTCCCCTGGGCGGTGGCGTTCCCTGGGTTAAGCGATGTGGCGTTTTGGTCCATGATGGTGTTTTTGGCCGTGTTGACCGTGGGCTTTGCCTATGAATGGAAAAAAGGCGCGTTGGAATGGGCCTAGGGGTTTCCATGTTTTGCGTCGTCGCGATGTGGTAAGCGCGTAGTTGATCTAAGTGCGGTGCGGCAGAATGAATTGCCACGCATGATAACCGATTAATTTTCGCCTTCGGGCCGTTCAGGCAACGCCATAATCTGCGAGGGTGGGGTGCTTTCAAGCCTGCCGCGTATTTTAATCAGGATGGTATTTGCTGTTTCAACCTCTTCCTGTGTTAAGTTTAAATCATTCCAACCGGCGTCAGCTACGGTAAATGCCTCCTCCAACACATTTTTACCAAAAGGTTTTAATGTCAGCAAAACTTTGCGTTCATCCCGTGGGTCGCGCACACGGTCCATCAGGCCAAAGTCGCTCATCCGTTTAACTAATGGGGACAGGGTGTTTGCCTCAACCCCTATTTGTTTGGAAAGATCTGACAAAGACATGGGGCCTGCATCCCGCAGCGCCAGAAGGACCAGAAACTTTGGATAGGTGAATCCCGTGTCTCCAAAGGCCGTTTGGTAATACCTGCCAAACGCAAGGTTTAGGGCATAGACATTATAACACAAAAGTGCATCCAGAATGCGGTGGGGCGGCGTATTTGACATTTTGTCAAAATACGCAGACTTTTAGAGAAAGGAAAGAATTGACTCCCATATTTTCGTAAGCGAATATATCGTATACGAAATGATCGTATCATTATATACGGCATGAAAGGATGCTTTTATGGAACTAAACCGACGTTCATTTGTGAAAACTGCGGCTGTGGCCCCGCTGGCCGCGACTGTCGCACCTACCCAATCGTGGGCCGAGGGCCACGGTAGCACCCAGGGTGCGGCCCTTTACGCGACCCCGTTGGGCCGCTACCGCATTACGGCGCTTCTTGATGGGATTGCGCCGTTGGGGCGTGGGTTTTTCTTTGGGCCTGATGCGGCCACAATCGACGGTTTTATTGCGGATGCAGGGCTTGGCCCCGATACTTTACCAGCCCCTGTTACGGCGTATCTGTTGCAATCGGATGATCGCACGATCCTGATTGATGCGGGCATGGGCGCGCTTGACATTTTAGGCCCTGGTTTTGGCCGAATGTTTGCCGGGCTTACGGCGGCCGGTGTCGCGCCAGACGCGATTGATACCGTGATTATCACGCACCTGCACCCCGACCACATTGGTGGGCTTTTAACAGACGATAGCGTGGCCTTTCCAAATGCCGAGGTTATCGTGGCCGAGGTTGAGGCCGGATTTTGGACGGACGCCGGCATTGCCGCACAGGCCCCGGCAGATGCGCAAGGGTTGTTTCAACTCGCGCAATCATCTTTGGCGGCGTATGGCGATGCGGTGAGATTGGTTGCCGATGGGGCTGAAGTTGCACCAGGGGTGACACTTTCCCTATCGCCTGGTCACACACCGGGCCATTCGGTGCTGCGGATTGATGGTGGCGATCAACAGTTGATGATGATTGCCGATACCGTGCACAATGCCGACCTGCATCTTGCGTTGCCGCAAACGGGCTTTGGGTTTGATACAGATGCCGCACAGGCCGTCGAATCGCGCCTGCGCTTGTTTGATATGGTTTCGGCTGATTATATGTTGGTGGCGGGCAGTCACATCCATTTCCCCGGATTTGGGCGGGTGTTGACCGCCGGTGATGCTTATCGTTTTGCCCCGGCAACCTGGCTTTAAGATCAGACATCACGCATCAAAATGCCCCGCGTCGCGCCGTCGCGCGGCGTGGACCAAGCATTGACCCTTGCCCCCCATGTGCATAACAAAGTTATGTAAAATGTTCTAAGGGGAACGATCATGGGTGCCACGACGGGCGCGAATGCCGCCGAAACGGATCAGACAGTCGCGACACAAGATTTTAATCGTGCGCTACAGGATAAGGGTTTCCTGTTAACCTCGGCCGAGGATGTTATTAATTGGGCGCGCACGGGGTCGTTGCATTGGATGACATTTGGTCTGGCCTGTTGTGCGGTGGAAATGATGCACACGTCAATGCCGCGCTATGATGCCGAACGATTTGGGATCGCCCCGCGCGCATCGCCCCGCCAATCGGACGTGATGATTGTGGCCGGCACGTTGACCAATAAAATGGCGCCCGCATTGCGCAAAGTCTACGATCAAATGCCCGAACCACGGTACGTGATTTCCATGGGTTCATGCGCCAATGGCGGCGGATATTATCACTACAGCTACAGCGTTGTGCGGGGGTGTGACCGGATTGTGCCGGTTGATATTTACGTGCCTGGCTGCCCCCCCACGGCCGAGGCATTGTTGTATGGTATTTTGCAACTGCAACGCAAAATCCGCCGCACCGGCACCATCGCGCGATAAGGTGTAAGCGAAAGGAATGCACGCATGACAACCTTTGATGCGCTGACCGAATTGGGCCTTTACATCGCCGAAAAACAGGCCGATGCCGTGATTGGCACGCATGTGTCCAACCATGGCGAGCTAACCGTTGATATTGCCGCCCCCATGGCCGCAGATTTCATAGGTTGGTTAAAGGCGGACACAACATGCCGATTTTCAACCTTGATCGACATCACCGCCGTTGATTACCCGGGCCGCGCGCGGCGGTTTGACATCGTGTGGCATGTGTTGTCGATGTATCGCAACCAACGTTTGCGGGTAAAGGCCGCCGTGCGGGCCGATGACATCCTGCCCTCGATCACCGGCACGCACCCCGCTGCCGGGTGGTATGAACGCGAAGTTTACGATATGTTCGGGTTGATGTTTTCCGGCAATCCGGATTTGCGCCGCATCCTAACCGATTATGGGTTTCGCGGGCACCCCCTGCGCAAGGATTTCCCAACAACCGGGTATACCGAGGTGCGCTATGACGATGCGCTGAAACGGGTGGTGTATGAACCGGTAAGCTTAACGCAAGAATATCGCCAGTTCGATTTTATGTCGCCGTGGGAGGGCGCGGATTACATCCTGCCCGGGGATGAAAAGGCGGTGGAGGGCCCCAAATGATGGACGACGCCAAAGGGTTTGAAGACGTTTTGACCGGCGAACAAAAAAT
>CALFSY010000094.1 GCA_937916365.1 uncultured Jannaschia sp.
GCCCGGCGTTTTTGGGCCACCGATAGGCCAGCACATAGGTAAATATCCCGCCCACCGGAATCATAATAACCGGCGCACGATAAAGCCGATACCAAAACCGCCGCCAAAATCCGGCCTGTTCCCATTCTTGCACGGTCATGGTGAAAATTTCGGTCGTGTCACGTTCATCAAGATTGCCTAGGTGGCTGTGATGTTCGTTATGGTTAAACTGCATCACGCGATAGGGCGTCAGCGTGAATATAGACAGCCCATGACCGGCCCAATCATTGCGTATTTTTGTAGTAAATAAAGATGTATGCCCACAATCATGCTGCAAGACGTAAAGCCGGACGCCTGCAAAGGCGTTTATAACAACCAATGGCCCGACAATCCACCAAACTGGCCACGCCTGCACCGCCAACCATAAAGTTAGGAAGTAAACGGCGAAAGTGCCAAAATAGCTGATCGCAGCGATGCGATCATCCCGATCTGTCCAATCGCGGGTAAAGGCACGAATTTCGCGGTCGGCCTCTTTCCGATACCCAGGGGTGATTTCGGGGCGGGCGGGTGTCGTTACAACGTCCATTTGTTTGGTCCGATTTATATTGCACATCTGGTCATGCCAAAAGGGCGCCTGATTCAAATAAATCTAACACCCAATGCTACGCCATATATTGCCATGGGGTGGTGTTATACACAAGATGCCATTGATGTTGCAGACTTTATAAGACGGGTGTGCAGGCATTATGCCCGGCACAGATGCACGCCTTTAATGGCCTGGATACACTGGAAATTTTGTGCACAATTCCAACACCTCTTGCGCAACCTTTGATTCGATGTGGCCATTGGCCGCTGTACCGTTGACGGCCAAACCATCAACCACCTCGACAATCCAATCGGCGATTTGGCGAAATTCGGGTTCCCCAAACCCGCGCGTCGTGCCCGCAGGTGAGCCCAACCGCACGCCCGAGGTTATCATCGGTTTTTCATCGTCAAACGGGATGGCGTTTTTGTTGCACGTGATATGGGCGTGGCCCAGGGCGGTTTCGGTTGCGTTGCCCTTTACCCCCTTGGGCCGCAAATCGACCAGCAAAACATGCGTATCGGTTCCGCCGGTTACAATATCAACCCCGCCTTTCACCAACTGATCTGCCAGCGCCTGGGCATTTTTGATGACATGGGTTTGGTAAAGTTTGAAATCGGGGTGCAATGCCTCGCCAAACGCGACGGCCTTGGCCGCGATCACATGCATCAACGGTCCACCTTGCAGCCCGGGAAAAATGGCAGAGTTAAACTTTTTTGCCAAATCCGCATCGTTGGTTAAAATCATTCCGCCGCGCGGGCCGCGCAACGTTTTATGCGTGGTGGTGGTGGCCACATGCGCGTGCGGAAAAGGCGATGGATAATGACCAGAGGCCACCAAACCCGCAAAATGGGCCATATCCACCAACAAATAGGCACCCACAATATCGGCAATGGCGCGCATTTTGGCAAAATCGATGATGCGTGGAATGGCCGACCCGCCCGCAATAATCAGCTTTGGTTTGTGTTCGGCAGTCAGCGCAGCCACCTGATCGTAATCGATCTGCATATCTTGGCGGCGCACACCGTAGTGGATGGCATTAAACCATTTACCCGATAGATTCGGGCGTGCCCCATGGGTCAAATGCCCGCCTGCGTCCAAGCTCATGCCCAAGATCGTATCACCTGGCTGCAAAAGGGCCAGAAAAACACCTTGGTTTGCTTGGCTGCCGGAATGCGGCTGCACGTTGGCAAACCCCACATCAAACAATGCTTTTGCCCGTTCAATCGCCAAATCTTCGGCAATATCCACGAATTGGCACCCGCCGTAATATCGCCGACCTGGATACCCTTCGGCATATTTGTTTGTCATAACGCCGCCCTGGGCCGCCATCACCGCCGCAGACACGATGTTTTCAGACGCGATCAGCTCAATCTCATCACGTTGACGGCCAAGTTCTTGGCGTATCGCGGCAAAAACCTCGGGGTCGCGAGTTTCAAGCGGTTCGGTAAAAAATCCAGAATCACGGTGGGGTGCGGTCATGCGGGGTATCCTTAGGCTAAACAACGACATAAATTTAGGATTATATTTACGGCAAAATACGGCATGGGGAAAGGGGCAATAGGGCAAACCCCCACACACACTTAAGAAAGAACCATATATCTGCGCATAAAGATTGCGTTTCGTCCCTACGCGCGCCACATTCCCCCAATCACGTCTATTTACCGTAATATGACGCAAGGACACGGGGCTTATGGCATCAACCTGCAAAATTGCTTTCCTCGCCTCGGAGGTCGCCGTCGCGCAAACGGCGAAGGCACGGCTTGCACGGCTTTACGGCACGGCCCCAATGGATGCGGCCGATGTGATTGTCGCATTGGGTGGTGATGGATTCATGTTGTCAACGCTTCACGCCACGCAAAATTTGGACGTGCCGGTTTATGGGATGAATCGGGGAACAGTTGGGTTTTTGATGAATGCCTATTACGAAGATGATTTGATGGATCGGTTGACCACGGCAGAAGAGGCCGTGTTACACCCCCTGCATATGCGCGCCGAAACCGTCGATGGCCGGATTGCCGAGGCCTTAGCGATTAATGAGGTCAGCCTGCTGCGCGCGGGGCCACAGGCGGCAAAACTAAAAATCTATGTCGACGGGCGGTTGCGGTTGGATGAACTGGTCTGTGATGGGGCGTTGTTGTGCACGCCTGCCGGATCAACGGCCTATAATTATTCAGCCCACGGGCCGATTTTACCCATCAACGCCGATGTGTTGGCCCTAACGGCGGTGGCCCCGTTCCGGCCACGGCGGTGGCGCGGGGCATTGTTACCCCAAAATGCGCTTGTCCGGTTTGAGGTGACAGAGGCAGAAAAGCGCCCCGTTATGGCCGATGCGGACAGTCGTTCGGTTGCCAATGTTGCCTCGGTCGAAATTCGATCACACCCACAGGTGGCACATCGCATTTTGTTCGACCCGGGCCACGGGTTAGAAGAACGCCTAATCCAAGAACAATTTGTCTGACGCCCCTTTGTATTTGCACCAAGGGTTTGTTCACCACAGGGTTTAGGATTAAACGCATTGGCATAACACGGGTGAGGGAGGCCCCAAAGCAATGACCAAGCATGACAATCTGCGCGACGCCGCATTGTTTTATCACGAACACCCAAAGCCCGGAAAATTGGAAATTCGCGCGACCAAACCATTGGCCAATGGTCGTGATCTTTCCCGCGCCTATAGCCCCGGTGTGGCCGAGGCCAGCCTAGAGATTAAGGCCAACCCCGCCAACGCGGCGCGATATACCGCGCGCGGCAATTTGGTGGCCGTAATCTCGAACGGGTCTGCTGTTTTGGGCTTAGGCAATATCGGCGCGCTGGCCGCAAAACCGGTGATGGAAGGTAAGGCCGTTTTGTTCAAAAAATTCGCTGATATAGATTGTTTTGACATCGAAATCGACGAACAAGATCCCGAAAAATTGGCCAACATCGTTTGCGCACTGGAACCATCATTCGGGGCTGTCAATTTAGAAGATATAAAAGCCCCCGATTGTTTCATCGTTGAACGCATTTGCCGCGAACGCATGAATATTCCCGTGTTCCATGACGATCAGCACGGCACCGCCATTGTTGTTGGTGCGGCGGCCACCAATGCCCTGCGCGTGGTGGGCAAAGAATTTTCCGATATTAAAATCGTGTCCACCGGTGGGGGCGCGGCGGGGATTGCGTGCCTAGATATGCTTTTGAAATTGGGGGCACGGCGCGAAAATATCTGGCTATTTGATCGGGCGGGATTGGTGCACCATGGCCGTGGGGCCGAAATGACACCGCAAAAGGCCGATTATGCCCAAGGCTCTGCCGCTATAGCCTTGGACAAGGTGATTGAGGGGGCTGATTTATTTCTGGGGCTTTCCGGACCGGGTGTGTTGACGCAGGATATGGTGCGTAAAATGGCCGATCCCCCCATCATTTTTGCGTTGGCCAACCCCACGCCTGAAATTTTGCCCGAACTGGCCCGCGAGGTTGCGCCCAACGCCCTTATCGCAACGGGGCGGTCGGATTATCCCAATCAGGTCAATAATGTGTTGTGTTTTCCCTTTATCTTTCGCGGCGCATTGGATGTGGGCGCCTCTGACATAAACGACGCGATGAAACTGGCCTGTATTGATGGGATTGCCGAATTGGCCCGCGCCACCACCAGCGCCGAGGCCGCCGAAGCCTATCGCGGCGAACACCTGACGTTTGGCCCCAATTACTTGATCCCGAAACCTTTTGATCCGCGCCTGATGGCTGTGGTGGCCAGCGCCGTGGCACAGGCCGCGATGGCATCAGGCGTGGCAACCCGGCCCCTACCCGACCTAGCGGCATATAAAGATCGGTTAACCCAATCGGTGTTTCGGTCCGCGCTTATCATGCGCCCGGTGTTTGAAGCCGCCGAAACAGCCGCGCGTCGCATCGTGTTCGCCGAAGGCGAAGATGAACGTGTGCTGCGCGCCGCCCAAGCGATGGTAGAGGAAACCACCGATACCCCCATCCTAATCGGGCGGCCCGATGTGGTGTCCAACCGTGTGGAACGCGCGGGCCTGACCATTCGCGTTGGCCACGATTTTGAATTGGTAAACCCCGAAAACGACCCGCGTTATCGCACGTATTGGGAAACCTACCACGGGTTGATGGCCCGCCGTGGGGTCACGCCCGACCTGGCCCGGGCGATCATGCGCACCAACGCCACTGCCATCGGCGCGGTGATGGTCCACCGGGCAGAGGCCGATAGTTTAATCTGCGGCACGTTTGGGCAATACCTGTGGCATTTGAACTATGTCGAACAGGTGCTCGGCACCGATGAATTGCACCCCGTTGGCGCGCTTAGCCTGATGATCCAAGAAGACGGGCCATTGTTCATCGCGGACACGCAAATCAATGCGGTGCCCACGCCCGAGCAGATCGCCGAAACGGTCATCGGCACTGCGCGACATATGCGCCGGTTTGGCGTAACCCCCAACATTGCCCTTTGTTCCAGCAGCCAGTTCGGCAATCTCGATAACGACAGTGGGCGGCGTATGCGCGCGGCGGTGGATATATTAGATGTCGCCGATGTTGATTTTACGTATGAGGGGGAAATGACGCTTGATGTCGCGCTGGACCCGGATTTGCGGGCGCGCATTTTCCCCCAGGCCCGCTTGAAAGGTGCGGCCAATGCGTTGGTGTTTTCTTCAACCGATACCGCCGGCGCCGCGCGCAATATCCTGAAAATGCGCGCGGGTGGGTTAGAGGTTGGTCCGATCCTGATGGGGATGGGCAACCGCGCCCATATCGTCACCCCCGCCATCACGGCGCGGGGGTTGTTGAACATCTCGGCCCTGGCCGGCACACCGGTTAGCCATTATGAATGAGGTTCAATGTCAGGTATGTTCAATTAAATGTTGCTTTGTTGGGTTAGTCCAGAAAATCCCACGACAACCGATTATAATAATTCACAGTTAAAATCTGTCTGAAATTATCCTCGTTTTATAAATAATCTTCGCATATTCACCACTAAATGAATTAAAACAATCAAAAATGTATCTTCGGTTATTAGCCATCAAAGTATGTATCGGTTAGGTTTATTATAGTTTTTATAGGCTTCTAATAGTATCATGTGACATCTTTTATTGTCCGAACACCTAATACCATAAGCAGCAAAACCAACGAAATACATAAAATGGCCGGACCACCTCCTAAAAATAAACCCGACAAAAAACCTTGCGTGCCTAGCCCCCCAATTCCACTAACTGACCATCCCCAATAAATGGCTGCTGGCAGTAATAAAATAGCTGCCCAAAACGCCTGACGCGCCCCCTGCCCATTGCACAATATGACCCAAGCCAGGAAAGGGGTTAATGCCAACATTGTGAACAACGAAAAAAATATAAAAATAGGTAATATAAAAGACCCTATATATACAATCCCAAAAATCATATAAAACCAATATCCGCTAGCATATAGCATCAGTAAGACCAATGAAATCCGTATAATTACCAGCAAACTTCGATGCGGGTGCGCGGTGGATATATTAAATTTATACGGAATCATTTCTGCTCATCTGACTGCACATCAAACAAATCTTTTGACGGGT
>CALFSY010000095.1 GCA_937916365.1 uncultured Jannaschia sp.
TCTCCGCCATTTGTGATTGATGGTTTTGGATGGTGTCTAAGATATTGAAAGGGCTGGTTGTTTTTGGGGTTCGAAGTCCTGTTTTGCGGTTGTAGGCAAGGCGGTCTTGGAGGGTGAGTTTTAGGACAATCCGTTGCCAGGCCAACACGCCCGTTTCCCAGAGTTTCCAAGGGTTTGCAAGAAAAAGGCTGCTGAGTTCGAACATGTCATCGAAGGTGCGCGGGGTTTTGGGGGTTTGCGCCAAGGCATCTTGTTTAACCATCTTGTCGCGTTCCAGTGCCGCAATGCGGGTTTCATAGGCGGCAATCACGCTGGGTGTATCGCTTTCGACGATCCGATCCAGGAGTGTGGTGATCTTTTTATCAATTCCGGCAATGTCGCGCGTAAGGGTGGCGTGGTGGGCCTTGGCTTGGGTGGTGCGTTGATCCCATGCGCTTTTCAACATCGCGCGCACCAAATCAAACAACGAGCGCGTGGGTTGAAGCCGCCGCAACAGGCGGGCGAACGCGCCCTCAAGATCGGCACGGCTGATGGATTTGCGGTAACTCGCGCAGCCTTTGGTAAAGCACATATAGTAGGGGTGTTTTTTGCCAGTTTTGCTGGTGGACCAGTTGGCGGTCAAAGGGTTGCCGCAGTCGTCGCAGGTGACAAAGCCGCGTAAAGGGAAGTCAGCGCTAATGTCTTTGCGAAACGCCGCACGTGTGGGCGCGGCCAGACGCGCTTGCACTTTGGTCCATGTGTCCAGCGATACCAAGCCCGCGTGTTGACCTTTGCGCAATGATACCCCCCATTGTGGGATTTCGATATAGCCCGCATAATGGGGACGGCGCATCAGGCGGATAACTTCTTCATAGCGCACCTCACCACGGGTGGTTTTGGGAAAATGGGGATTGCGTTCTAAAAATGCTTTGACAGCACTTTGGCTCTCAAACCGGCCACAGGCAAACCCCTCTAACGCCTCTTGGATCACGGAGGCCAGCGGCTCATCGCGCACCAGCACTTTGCCGTGGCCGGCCATCTTTTCATACCGCAAGCCCAAAGGCGCATGGAACACCCAATAGCCATTGAGCGCCCGTGCCCGCATCCGATGTTTGGTTTGTTCACCATTCTTTTGGCGTTGATGTTGTGAAACCGAGGCCAACAGATTTTCTACGAGAATGGAATCAGAATCATCGCGGAACTCAATCATCGGGCTTTCGAGTTTTCCGCCCGCCTCGGCCAGCAACGCCCGCAACTGCCAATGCACCTGCACGTCACGCGAAAACCGGTTCAGATCGTCAATCAACACCAATGTTGGCGCGGTGCGTTTGCGTAAAAATGCGAGCAGCGCCGCCATGGCCGGACGATCCGCCGCCCCACCAGTCATGTTATCGCGAAACACATTGAGGATCAGATAGCCACGATGTTTGGCATGTTCACGGCATCGGGTTTCCTGGCTCGACAGCCCATCCCCTTTGGCCAGTTGCGCCGCCGAGGACACGCGGCAATAAATCACCGCTTCGCGAATATCATGGGTGTTGGTATCATACATGGCGTGCCTCCTTTCCGATGTGGGGTGTGGCGTGGGTCGTGGTATTCTGTGGGGTATCCAAGTGTAACACAGCCGTTTCTAAGGCGGTCTTCAAATCGATGGCGTTTCCACAGGTTTCGGCGGTGGGTTTAACCGCATAGCCC
>CALFSY010000096.1 GCA_937916365.1 uncultured Jannaschia sp.
CGCCTGCCTTGAACACCCCTCTTGTGGGTTTTATGCCCGAATGGAACATAGGCAGAGCGACCCATCCTCATAGCACGGAGTGTTTGGCAAATGGCGGTGCAGTTTCACGTCGCCCACAGCGTGGCCGATATTTTAACCTTACGTTCCTTGGCGGCACAGGCCGTCGCCGAAAGTCGCTTTGCATCCGCCCATTTTTCGCAGGACAAATTTGAACGCTTGGCCACCCGTTTGGCCGAGGACACCACCCGATATGGTGTGTTGATTGCTGCGCACGCTTCCCACCCCGTGGGGTTTTTGTATTGTGAGATCGGGGAACCTTTGGTGGCCACCGGCCTGCTGCTGACCACGGTGCAGGCGGTTTATGTCACCGCGCCCGTGCGGCACACGTTGCTTGGCGGGCGTGTGGCCAATGGCTTGCTCAATGGGGTGTTGCGCTGGACCGCCGCGCGGGGTGAGCGCGAAGTGCTGATCCACCATACCTTTGGCATTGGCGCTGCCCGCGCGCACAGATTTTTTAAGCGGCGGGGGTTTCGCGCCCTCGGCGGCCATTATGCGCGCAGGATAGACACCTAAGCTAAGGGATACATTACAACAGGGCATTTTGGCACCTACATCGACATTGGACAGGATGGAAATCCAGCAAATGATGTTTGGTATGACACTACGTATGCGATGAATTTTACTAGATCTGCAGTGCATATCTCTGATGCTTATCAACGGGATATTATTGAGGCACAGGGCACGATTGGGTCACGGGAGCATACGCAGTTTGTGACGCAAGTTGTGGCCGATACGGGCGGGTGGACGCCGCCGCCGGGGGCAACGGTTATTCCCAATGGGGGCGGGTTTCAGATTGTGAACAATAATGGCACGCCCTGGAACGGGGGCGAAGACCGCGATGGCGATGGCGACATCGACCATGACGACCGGATCGCCCACAATGTGGACCTGCACGAACGCCACGCGGCGGTTGCGCGGCAGGCGGGCGACCACGGCAAGGCCGATTACCACGACCGCGCGGCGGAACGGGCCAAAGACCGCCCCGACGACGGCAAAGGCACAGACGCGGGCAAGCCGGTGATCCTGGATATGGATGGGGACGGGATTGAGATTTCGGTGAATTCCGGCGTCAGCTTTGACTGGGATGATGACGGGTATGTGGAACAAACCGCGTGGGTGGGCGCAGACGATGGGGTAATCTATCGGTCCGCTGCTTAACGTTAACCATATGGTAAGGTTTGATGTGTTAGGCGAATGACGAAAAAAGAATCGGTTAATCTGTGGTGGTTTTTTTGGATGCGTAGTTTAGTAATGTTTTGTGCCTTGGTTTGCCTTGGGATGGTTCCGCAAACCGGATGGTCGCAAGAAGACGGCGTTTATCCATCGGGCAATGGTTTGATTATACCAATCATCAACGTGGAAGATTCCCGCTATAATACGTATGTATTGTCATTGCTTAATGTTTTTCAAATTATGAACCGGCAACCCATTGTTGTGTATAACAATGAAACAAATCCCGACTTTGTGAATTTTTATTACGCCTCAGGCGAAGGGTTTATAGAAAATCGCCGCGTGACAAACGATGCTATAGATTATTTTGGCGGTGACTTTATGAATACTATTTCAGAGCTTAATACGAATACCGATGTGTGCTATGTGCAAGATTTTCGGATT
>CALFSY010000097.1 GCA_937916365.1 uncultured Jannaschia sp.
CGCCCCTTCCTGTGCTAGGGATCGGATAATGCCCAAATCGCCCGCTTTGGTGGCGGCATAGTTGACTTGTCCTGCCTGGCCTTTTTGCCCGTTGATGGATGAAATCACAATCACACGGCCAAACCCCCGATCGCGCATTCCGGGCCATACGGGATGGATCGTGTTGAACACGCCGGTTAGATTGGTGGCGATCACCTCTTGCCACATCTGGGGCGTCATTTTGTGAAACGCCGCATCGCGCGTGATGCCCGCGTTGGCCACCACGACGTCGATGGGGCCGAGATCACCCTCAACCTGCGCAATGCCAGCAGCCGAGGCCGCGTAATCGGCCACATCCCATTTATAGGTTTGGATGCCAGTGTCCGCGGTAAACGCCGCGGCCTTTTCATCATTGCCCGCATAGGTGGCGGCGACCTTATAGCCCTCTGCCAACAATGCTTTGGAAATTGCCGCACCGATTCCGCGGCTGCCACCGGTAACTAAGGCCACACGTGCCATTTCATATCCCCCCAATTTGGCCCGTTTTCGGGCCTTATGACAAAATCGGCGACGCCATAGGCATCGCCTGATTTACATTTGTTTATGTTATGGCCGCTCTAGGCACATGGCCACGCCCATGCCGCCGCCGATGCACAATGTGGCCAGGCCCCGTTTGGCACCGCGGCGTTGCATTTCAAACAGCAAGGTGTTCAAAATCCGCGCGCCCGAGGCACCAATGGGGTGCCCGATGGCGATGGCCCCGCCGTTGACGTTTACGATCGTGGGGTCCCACCCCATGTCTTTGCTGACCGCGCAGGCCTGGGCCGCAAATGCTTCGTTTGATTCGACCAGGTCAAGGTCGGCCACCGCCCACCCTGCTTTGTTCAACGCTTTGCGCGCGGCATGAATCGGCCCCACACCCATGATTGAGGGGTCCACCCCCGCCGTTGCATACGACGCGATGCGCGCCAACGGCGTGATCCCGCGTTTTTCTGCGGCCTCTGCCGTCATCAAAAGCGTGGCCGCCGCCCCGTCGTTCAGGCCCGAGGCATTGCCAGCGGTCACTGTGCCGCCGTCTTTGACAAAGGCGGGGCGCAGTTTTTGCAACGCTTCTATCGTTGCGCCATGGCGGATGTATTCATCCTGGTCCACCACAACATCACCTTTGCGGTTTTTGATCGTAACGGGGGTGATTTCATCGGCAAACCGCCCGGCCTTTTGCGCGGCCTCAGCCTTGTTTTGGGAGGCCACCGCAAATTCATCCTGTATTTCGCGGCTGATCTGCCATTGTTCGGCGACGTTTTCGGCGGTTTGACCCATGTGATAATGGTTGAACGCATCCCACAATCCATCATGCACCATCGTATCGGTGTAGGACACATTGCCCATCTTGCGGCCTTGGCGCAGGGGGGCAGCGTGGGGGCTGATCGACATATTTTCCTGCCCGCCGGCCACCACAATATCGGCGTCACCCAATAGGATATGTTGCGCCCCAATCGCCACGGCCCGCAGGCCCGATCCACACACCTGGTTGATACCCCAAGCGGCACTTTCCTTGGGAAAACCGGCGTTTATGTGGGCCTGACGCGCCGGGTTTTGGCCCTGGGCCGCATTCAAAACCTGGCCCAAAATTGTTTCCGACACCTCTGCCTTATCAATCCCGGCGCGTTGCACCACGGCCTCAAGCACGGTTTTGCCCAAATCGTGGGCGGGAACGTTTGCGAATGATCCCAAGAAACTGCCCACCGGTGTGCGGGCGGCCGAAGCGATGACAACATTGGTCATGGATATGCCTTTCATCTGATTAAGCCCGTTTGCCACAGGGAAAGCATGGGCATTTCATGTTAGGTATTAGTATAAACGACCTGCGCCAATCCAACAACCAAATGGTCGATCAAAATTGTTTTGAACTATCGGGTTTGTGCATGTCGAACACCGCCTGCGTTCTGCGAGGACGGCACAATGAGCTGAAGCCTAGGCCCCCAGGGGTGGCTGGCGATCATCCAGCGATCAAAATGACGTTTTTATTGATATTTAACTCCGTGTTGAGCTAAGATTTGATTTTTCAAACAGATGCGAATGTATTTCGCGGCCGAACGAAAATGGCTGGAGCCTGCGGCCTCGACCCACCGACCTGGGGTCCAGGTGTTTTGGGCGCCTTTCATGGGGCCGCCATAGAGATCATGTTCGGAGTGTGTCTCTATGAAGTCGATCAATGCGGCATACCGATCTGCCAAAAGCGCAATCGCATCTTCCCAGTTCAGATCTGATTGACGTTGGCGAAGATCTGCATTGTAGCGTTTCAATTCATTCCATTTGTAGCCTTTGGCAGGAAAACATACTTTCTTACCTGCAATACCGTCATGATACCATCCGAGAAACAGATCTATCCAATGGGCCCGATGTGCGATGATGTCTTTGATCGAGGTATCTTCGGCACGTTTTTCCATCGCCACCTCTGCCACGATCGACGTGATGAGTTTTTCAAGTTTTGCATATTCTTTGCGTGTAATGTTAAGCAGCTCGGTTTTGGTGTGTGCGGGCACAAGATGTCCTTTGTGTCTCGGTTTTTGGTAATGCGATGTATTTCATTTAATTAAGCCAAGCTGCCATGGGGAAAGCACGGGCGTTTCATGTTAATGCACGCATAAATAGCCCCCGTAATCCTACAATCGAATGACCGATTAAAATTGTTTCGGTCCGCCGGATTTTTGCGCGTCGAACGTTGCTCGCGCCCGTGCGATGGGGTCGCGATGGGTTAATGCCCACGCCGCCAGGGGTTCCAACTGTGCGCACAAAGATTGGCCCAAATCCGTTAGCTTATAATCAACGCGGGGCGGTTTTGTGGGTGTCATCCGGCGGATTACATAGCCGTCACGTTCCAATTTGCGTAAGGTCACGGTCAACATACGTTGCGAAATATCCGCAATCGCGCGTCGCAACGCGGAAAATCGCATTTCGCCCCCCTTTAGGGCGGTCAAAACCAAAATGGCCCATTTGTCCCCTATGCCGTCAATAACATGCCGAACGGGGCAAATGTTTGGATCATAGGATAGGCGTTCGTCTTCACAAACGTGTGTGGTGGGATCGGTTACCAAAAAGTGCCTCCTTCACAACACGTCCGGAATCCAGTTTGTATTTTGGTATATAATCGTAACTGATATATCAAGGAGCCTACCATGTTTATACTTGATCGCCGCACCTTTCTACACGCAACGGGTGCAACTGGCCTAACGGCCATTGGGGCCACAGTTTTGCCGACCGCGGCCCGTGCCGCCCCATCCGATAGCCGCGTTTATACCGCCGATGCCATGGGCGGAAACGTCGATAGCGTGGTTATCATGGGCGATGATACCGCCGTGTTGATTGATACGCAGCTAAACGCCGATCACGCCACCCGTTTGGCCGATATGATCGACGCCACGGGCCGCACACTTGACACCGTGTTCATCAGCCATGCGCACCCTGACCATTATAACGGCCTGCCCACGATTCGCGCACGTTTCCCTAGTGTGCGCGCCGTGACCCACCCGTTGATTCAGCCCCTAATCCCCGAAGATGCGGCAGGCCCGGTCGAAGCGCTCAACACCGATCACATTTTGTTAGAGGGCGAACGTTTAGAGGTGTTGGACCCAATGCATGGCGATACTGATTTGATTTCCGCGGTGCATATTCCGGTGCTGGATACATTGGTGGTGGCAGATATTGCCTATATCGATACCCACGTGTGGGTGCGGGAAAACACCACACCAGAGCGGTTGGATATGTGGCGTGCCACGCTTGATCGGCTTGAGGCAATGGGCGTTACCACCATCATCCCCGGTCACCGCGCCGAAACCTCGGCCAACAATGCCTCTGTCTTTGCCTATACACGTGGCTATTTGGATATGTGGCAACAAGCCGTGGCAGAGGCGACCGATGCCAACGATCTGCGGGCGCGCATGATGGACGGGCGCGAAGATTTGGGTTTGGGCTTTGCCGTTGATATGGCCGTGGCGACGGTATTCCCGAATTAATTCGCCCAAGCACGGAAAATGCCCGCCCTAAACATACAGGCGGGTATACCGTTTGCCTTGTGCGGTGGGCAGCGCGCTAAGGGCACGGTCAAAGGCAGGGGGGTGTTTCACCCCTTATCGCAGCCGCGCCAATAATTCGGGGGATGCCCGCCCCGTTACCGGCAACCCACGCGCGCGTTCAAAGGCGGCAATGGCGGCCTCTGTCCTGTCACCGATCACGCCGTCGGGCGTGCCCGTGTCAAACCCTGCACGATTTAGGCGGTTTTGGATTTCGCGGCGGTCGGCCTGGGTTAGGCCGGTGGCATCGGGTCCGAATTGGCCGCGCAGGGGCCCCGCCCCTGCAATGCGATCTGCCAAATACCCCACACCAATGCCATAGTTGGTGGACGCATTGTAGCGTAAGATCACATCAAAATTGTGGAACACGGCAAACCCCGGCCCGCCCGCGCCGCCGGGGGCCAGAATCGCCGCCGCCCCATAATCGGGCAAAGGCCCCCCCGTGGCCGCTTGCACGCCCAATGTGCCCCATTCCGCCACAGATCGCCACCGCCCACGCCCCGCTTGTGCCGTATTAAATCCAGCGGGCAGGCGCACCTCTAACCCCCAGGGTTGCCCACGGCGCCAACCCGATCGTGCCAAATAATTCGCGGTTGAGGCCAACGCATCCGTGGGGTCGTTGCTCCACACATCGCGCCGCCCGTCACCGTTGAAATCCACCGCATACGCTGCATAGGTCGTGGGAATGAACTGTGTATGCCCCATGGCCCCGGCCCATGATCCGGTTAAATTCGATGGCGTGGTATCACCGCGTTGTAAAATACGCAGGGCGTCGATCAACTGTGCTTCAAAAAATTGGCCGCGTCGCCCATCAAAGGCCAAGGTTGAGGTTGCCGATATTACCGGAATTGTGCCCAATCGTGTGCCATAGCGGCTTTCGACGCCCCAAATCGCGGCCAAAATCTCGGCCGCGACACCATATTGCGCCGCAATCGCGTTCAGTGTGCCGCGCGCCGCCCGGAATTGTGCCCGCCCTAGGGTGACATCCTCCTCTGATGCGACAATGGCCAGATAATCCTCGGTGGTGCGGGTGGTTTCGGTTTGATTCCGGTCGCGTTCAATCACGCCTGGCAAAAATCCTGCGTTTTGCAGGCCGAGGTCAAGGGTGGTTTGTGTGATACCTTGGGCACGGGCGCGGGGACGAAAGGCCGAAAGCCATGCGTCATAGGCGGCATTCGGCACGGGCCGCAAGGTGGGGTCTTGCTGCGATTGAGTGCTGCGATTTGAAGGGCCGCGTGTTGGAAGGCACGCCTGTAAAAGGGCCGCGCCCCCGATGGTTAGAGTGATCCGGCGGGTCCATTCCATGGCTCTGTTCCTTTTATGTGTTTTTTATCATAGGTTTGCTTTCCATTCATGAAAGCAAGGCCGCGGTGTGTTTCGGCACATATTTTACACAATTATGCCTTGAGAGTGTGTATAACTTAAAATGATTGTTTGCACTATCGCATCGTGATTGTTAAGCGGCGTACGATGTGACGGAAATGTGCCAAAATATCCAATTTGGAAACAGTGAAATGCGATTTTTTTGACAAGCCTGAAACCACTAGGTAAAGCAGATTCAAATATCGCGTGTCGTAATAACTATATCTATGGGATCGGATTTAATGATATCCAACGTCCTTTTGCCAAATCGTTCTGCGCCTTTTGGGCATATCGCGGCCTTGGGTGGTCGGATTTTTGTGGCCGCACTGGTTATGATTTTTGTCATTTCCGGTGCCATATCCGCGCAAACGTTTCGGTTTTCTAATGTTGATGTGCAGGGCAATCAACGCATTTCCGATGCCACAATTTTAACAACCGCCGAAATAACGCCGGGCGAAACATTAACCGCCGCCCAAGTGAACACCGCCTTACAGCGCCTTCAAAATAGCGGTCTTTTCCAATCGGTTGAGGTAACGCCACGCGGGGGCACATTGGTTATCGCTGTGCGGGAATTTCCCACGATCAATCGCATCGCGGTCGAAGGTAACCGGCGGATCCAAGATGATGAATTAATATCGTTGATCCAATCCACGCCGCGGCGCACATATTCGCCCAGTGTGGCAGAACAAGACGCCGAAATCATTGCCGAGGCGTATCGCACAACCGGTCGTTTGACCGCCATCGTAACCCCACAAATCATTCCACGTGACGATAATCGCGTTGATTTGGTTTTTGAGGTCGCCGAAGGCCGTGTTGTTGAAACGGAACGGATCGCCTTTGTTGGCAACCGGTCGTATTCTGATCGACGTTTGCGGCGGGCCTTGGATAGCACCCAGGCGGGTATTTTCCGCGCTTTGATCCGCCGTGACACGTTTCTTGAAGATCGGATTGCCATTGATCGGCAAATGTTGACGAATTTTTACCTTGATCGTGGGTTTGTTGATTTTGAGATCCTTAGCGTGACGCCGGAATTGTCGCGGGACCGTGATGCGTATTTTATAACCTTTAACATCCGCGAAGGCCAAAGTTTCACCCTAGGTCAGATTACTGTGACAAGCGAAATCCCCGAAGCCGACGCACAGGAATATCAAGATACCATTCGCATTCGCAGCGGCATGACCTATAGCCCGCGATTAATTGACAGCACAATTAGCCGGATGGAAAACCTTGCCACACAACAGGGGTTGCGTTTTGTCCGGATGGAGCCGCGCGTCACACGTAATGACGCCGACCAAACCCTTGATGTGGAATTTGCCATCACCCGCGGCGAACGTGTTTTCGTTGAACGCATTGATATTGAAGGCAATACAACAACGCTTGATCGGGTTATTCGCCGCCAATTCGATAGTGTTGAAGGCGACCCGTTTGATCCCCGCGCCATTCGCGCAGCGGCAGAACGTATTCGCGCAACCGGATTTTTCTCGGACGTGCAGGTGGAAGGCCGCGATGGAACTGCGCCCGATCAAGTTATTGTCGATGTCGATGTCGAAGAACAACCCACCGGATCGCTTGGTTTTTCAGTTAATTTTTCAACCGATACCGGTGCAGGTCTTGCCGTCAGCTTTGCTGAGCAAAACTTTCTAGGTCGCGGTCAGGCTTTGCGATTTGGGTTCAACACAACCGAAGGTAGCCGCAGCCTTACCTTTTCATTCCTTGAACCCGCATTCCTTAGGCGTGATCTGGGATTGGGGGTTGACCTATTTTATAATGAAACAACCAGCCAAAACCGCGCGTTTGACACCACAGATTTGGGGGGAAGCGCATCTTTGTCGTTTCCTATTAGTGAATTTGGCCGCGTCCGGTTGCGTTACGGGCTCGAACAAAATGAAATCAGCGGATTAGACGCGGCGTTGAGTTCGCCAATCTTATTGGCAGACCAGGGGGAGCGTATAAATTCCTATCTTGGGCTTCAATATGTGTATGATAGCCGTAATGTTGGGCTGAACCCCAACATGGGTGTGCGTTTGCAATTCGATGTGGAATATGCCGGGCTGGGTGGTGATGCCGAATACATTCGCGCCACCGCATTGGGGATAGCCGAAAGGCGGATCGCACGGGAAGATGTGACATTGCGCGCCTCGTTTGAGGCCGGCGCGCTTGATGCTCTCAACGGAAACAGTCGCATTACAGATCGTTTCTTTCTTGCTGGGCGGCAGATGCGTGGTTTTGATGCCTTTGGTCTTGGTCCGCGCGATACCGCCGCACCAAATAACGACGCATTGGGTGGTAATTATTTCGCCGTGGCGCGTTTTGAAACAGCTTTCCCTTTGGTTTTCCCGCAGGAATATGGTTTATCGGGTGGCATGTTTTTCGATGTCGGCACCGTGTGGGGATTGGATAACACAACCGGCTTTGGTGGTGCGCAAGTTGATGATGAAAGACATTGGCGAACAACGTTTGGGGTATCGGTTTTCTGGGATACTATTGTTGGTCCGCTTCGGTTCAATTTCAGCCGCGCGCTCGATACGCAACCTTATGATCGAACCCGCAATTTCGACATGACGTTAGAGGCGCGATTCTGATCCTAAGGGCGATGTTCATAGTGATATGTCGCATCTTTGCGATTTCGTCCTGTATTGTGTTTTGTGGGCCAATTTTTGCACAAGATCAAAGTGATGCTATTTCTGCCGATGCATCGGGCACCGGAATATCTGGAAGCCGAACGCAATTTTCTGATGAGGGTCCCACAGGTTCACCTAATTCTGCGGCGATTTTAGTGCTTAACCAGGAATGGTTGTTGGCACAATCTATCTTTGGGCAACGTATTCAAACCGAATTACAAGATACCCTGCGCGCATTAGCCGATGAAAACCGCGAAATTGAGGCCTCTTTGATCGCCGAAGAATTACGTTTGACCGAGCTACGCGCGACATTGGCACCGGATGAATTTCAAGCACTGGCCCAAGATTTTGATGCGCGTGTTGAAGCCGTGCGCGCCGCCCAACAGTCCAAAACCCGTAGCCTGCAGGCCCAGGCGGATGCAGCCCAAGCCCGGTTTTTTGAACTTGCCTTTCCAATTCTTCTTGAGGTTATGCGCACGCGTGATGCCACAGTAATGATGGACAGTCGCTCGGTTCTTTTGTCGGTGGGTGGGATTGATGTAACCGAAGAGGTGCTGGCCCAAATCGACGCTGAAATTGGTGACGGCGGAACCGATCCATTGGTGCGCCTGGATCATCCCGACATCACGGGCCAAACGGACGCGCCCCAACCTTCGCCTAATTAAGCGATACCTACTGCCAATATGCCCCACGGCTTGCTGTGCGAATAGGAACTTGATAGCGTATTTACTAATAAAATCGCAGGCATCAGGCCCTATAGGGGCAGTATAGGAGACGCCCATAACCATGACATCCGCAAGCGCCGCACCCCAACCGCCGCTTAGCGCGGATATTGACCTTATCAAACGTGTGATTCCGCATCGGTATCCATTTTTGTTGGTGGATCGTGTGCGCGATATTATGCCGTTCGAATCCGCCGTAGGGCTTAAAAACGTTACGTATAATGAACCACACTTCCAAGGTCATTTTCCCGAAACCCCCATTATGCCCGGCATTTCGATTGTCGAGGCGATGGCCCAAACAGCGGCAATTATGGTTGGGGTATCGGCGGATTTGGCGGATCGGGATCTGTTGGTTTATTTGATGGGCGTTAATCAATGTAAATTCCGCCGTAAGGTGGTGCCTGGTGATGTTTTGGAACTGCATATTAAAACCCTGCGCGGCAAACCTGGTGGCAAGGTTTGGAAATTCCACGGCCAAGGCATGGTGATGGATGCACCGGTGGCCGAGGCCGAGTTTACCGCGACGATGGATATACCAACCCCATGATCGAAACTCACATTCACCCCAGCGCGGTTGTGGAACAAGGGGCATCATTGGGCCAAGGGGTCACAATCGGCCCATTTGCTTATGTTGGGCCAGAGGTCACCCTAGGCGATCGTGTGACACTTAAAAATCATACATGTGTCACGGGATGGACAGACATCGGTGCAGATGGGGTGGTGTTTCCCTTTGCCTCGGTGGGCGAGATTCCCCAAGACAAAAAATTTGATGGGGAACGCACGCGGCTTATCATCGGGGCGCGCGCCCGCATTCGCGAAGGTGTGACAATCAACACGGGCACAACCGGTGGTGGTGGTATAACGCGGATCGGCGATGATGGTTTATTTTTGGCCGGGTCGCATGTTGCCCACGATGCGCAAATCGGCGATCGTGTGATCGTGGTCAACAACGCGGCTATCGGTGGCCATTGCATTATCGAAGATGACGTTATCATTGGCGGGTTATCCGGCATTCATCAATTTGTGCGCATTGGAAAGGGTGCCATTATCGGTGCCGTCACCATGGTATCGCACGATGTCATTCCTTACGGTTTGGTGCAGGGGCCGCGGGGTGTGTTAGACGGCCTAAACCTGGTGGGGTTGAAACGGCGCGGCGTTCCACGTGAAGATATTATTGCGCTGCGCACTGCGTTTCAGGCATTGGCCCAAGGTGATGGCACGTTTCAGGATCGCGCCCGCCGTCTTGGTGATCGTGCTGAAAACACATCGGCCTATGTGCGCGACATCATCACTTTTGTGACCGGGGATACCGACCGGTCATTCCTGACCCCAGATTAGGTTTATGGGCCAACGTGCCATCATCGCAGGGTCAGGGCGGCTTCCTCATTTGGTGGCCGAGGCCGGGGTGGCCCTCATGGTGCGGCTACAAGGTCAAAGTGTGAGGGATGATGATATACCTCCCCTCAATCCCCCCTCAATTATCGACGCACGTGTGGAACGTTTGGGCGATATGTTCGATGCCCTGCACGCCGAAAATGTAACCGAAGTTTGCTTTGCCGGGGCGATGACGCGGGTTCGTTTTGATCCCGTCCGTTTAGACCATGTGACCCAAGGGTTATTGCCGCAAATCATCGCCGCCCAGGGCCAAGGTGATGATGCCTTGTTGCGTGAAATTGTTACGATTTTTACGGCACAGGGATTCACCATTCGCGGTGCCGCAGAATTGCGCCCCGATTTGGTGGTGCAAAGGGGTGTTTTGGCCGGTTCTAAAACCCATAAAACCGACGCTGCCCGCGCGCGCGCGGTTCTAGCGGCGCTGGGGCCGCTTGATGTGGGGCAGGCCGCTGTGGCGGCAAACGGGCAAATGTTGGGGATTGAAACCTTGCAAGGCACAGATGCAATGCTACAGTTTGTGACCGATACCGCCCCAAAATCAGGGGGCGTGTTGGTTAAACGCGCTAAGACAGGGCAGGATTTGCGCGTTGATATGCCCGCCATTGGCCCCGAAACCATACACCGCGCCGCCAATGCCGGCCTCGCCGGTATCGAATTGCAGGCCGGGGCGGTTTTGTTGCTGGACCGTCAGGCCGTTTTGACCGCCTGCGCAGAGGCTGAATTGAACCTTTGGGCGGTGCCATGACGTGGCGATTTTTCCTTATCGCGGGGGAACCATCGGGCGATCAACTGGGCGCGGCCCTGATGAAGGGGCTTAAAACGCTTAGCCCTGAAAATATCGAATTTTATGGAATCGGTGGCCCCTTGATGCAGGCAGAAGGTCTGCAAACCCTATTCCCGATGCACGAGATTTCAGTTTTAGGGTTGGCCGAGATCTTGGGGCGTCTGCGCCATCTGCTGCGCCGCGTTCGCGACGCATCAAACGCTGTGCTTGAGTGGCAGCCAGACGTGTTGATTACCATCGACATTCCCGAATTTTCGTTCCGTGTGGCGGCCCATGTGAAAGCGCGCATGCCGGATTTGCGCACAATTCATTATGTCGCGCCCACAGTGTGGGCCTGGCGCCCAAAACGGGCACGCAAAATGGCGCAATTTACCGATCATGTTTTGGCACTGTTTCCTTTTGAACCCCCTTATATGCAGGCCGCGGGGATGAGCTGCGATTTCGTGGGGCATCCGGTCGCCGCTATGCCACAGGCCGATCCGGCGGAAATAGCGGTGTTTCGGGCGCATCTGAACATCAAAGATGGCAACACGGCCCCGATTATAGCGCTTTTACCGGGTTCGCGTAGGGCAGAGGTTGAACGGCTTATGCCAATTTTTGGGCGGGTGGCTGCGGCGCTTGCGGCCCGCCACCCAAAGGCGCGGTTGGTATTGCCCGCCGCCCCGGCCGTGGTGGATTTGGTCGACCGTATGCTGCGCGCCTGGCCGGTTGACGCACATATGATTGATCCGCGCGGCAAAGATACCCAAACAGTTACCAATGAAAAACGCATCGCTTTGGGGGCGGCCCATGCGGCCCTGGCGGCATCGGGCACAGTCAGCCTTGAATTGGCGGCCGCATCAACACCGATGGTCATCGCGTATAACGCATCATGGTTGTCACGTGCGGTTGTCGCGCCCCTGTTACGGGTGGATACCGTGACCTTGGTTAATTTGGTTTCCGAAACGCGCGCGGTACCGGAATTTTTGAATCAAAATTGCCAACCTGCCCCAATGGTTGCGGCACTGGATGCTTTAATCCGCGACGAAACTGCTAGAACAAAACAACTAAACGCCATGGCGTTGACCATGGAACGTTTGGGCAAGGGAGGGCAGGCGCCGGGCCTACGCGCCGCGCGGTCGGTTTTATCGGTGATGTAAATTCACGTATAAGCGGGATTTATATCGCCTATTAGAAACACCACCGCCCCTTGCACCCGGGCGGTAACCTGGTCAAATTTCACATGATGAATTTTGCATCGCGCATGACACGCCATCCCATCGCCTTTTCCCCCGAACGCGGGGCCGAGGTTTGGGCCAACCTGCCCGATGCCCCACCCGATCTGCGCCCATTGATCGAAGGTGCGGCGGGATGTTCGCCTTATCTCGCACGCCTTATATTACACCAACCCGGGTGGCTTTCCCAATCTTTGTGGGCCACGCCCGAGGATTCTATGGCCACAATTATGGCAGGTGTCGCAGGGCCGCACACGGATGATTTGGCCCCCATCTTGCGCCGTCAAAAACACCAGGCGGCGTTGATTGTGGCGCTTGCCGATTTAGGTGGTATTTGGGATCTGCACACAACAATGTGCCATTGGACGGCGTTCGCCGATGCGTGTGTTTCCGCCGCATTAACCGCCCACGTGGCGATTGAGACCAAGCGTGGCAAAATCCCCAACATGACAGAGGATGACGCGCGCCAAGACGGCGCAGGTATGGTCGCGCTTGCCATGGGTAAAATGGGCGCAGGGGAGCTTAACTATTCCTCCGACATTGATTTGATTTGCCTGTTTGATGATGATCGTTTCGACCGCGCCGATGAAATGGCCGCGCGCACAGGTTTTATCCGTGCCACCCGCGCCATGGCAAAAACATTGGCCGACGTAACCGCCGATGGTTACGTGTTTCGCACCGACCTGCGCCTGCGCCCCGATCCGTCCGTCACACCGGTGTGCATTTCCATGACCGCCGCCGAGAGATATTATGAGGCCGAGGGCCGATCATGGGAACGATCCGCCTATATCAAGGCCCGCCCCGTTGCGGGCGACATCACCGCCGGACAACGATTTTTGCAGCACTTAATACCCTTTGTTTGGCGGCGGCATATGGATTTTACAATGATCGAGGATACGATGGATATGCGCCGCCGCGTGCGCGATTATAATAGATTAAATCGTGTAGCAGGAGCCAAAATTATTTTAGAGGGCCATGATGTTAAACTCGGCTCTGGCGGGATACGAGACATCGAATTTTTCGCGCAAACACAACAACTGATCGCGGGGGGGCGGGACCGTGGCCTTAGGTCTCGCCGCACGGTTGAGGCATTGTCTGCCTTGGGCCGCGCCGGATGGATCACCGATGATATGGCCCGGACGTTAGGCACGCTTTATGATCATCATCGTGAAATCGAACATCGCCTACAAATGATCGAAGATGCGCAAACGCATACGTTACCGAAATCCCCCCATGATTTCGACAGACTGGCGCGATTTTGCGGCGCGGGCGATACAGATTCATTTCGCGCAAATCTAAAGGCAAGGTTTACACAGGTCGACGCGTTAATTGGCGGGCTGCTTGCCCCGATCCCGCAAGGCGTGCCAATGGTGAACCTTACCCCCGATCAGGCCGCAACAGTGGCGCGTTGGTTTGGGTATCCGGCGTTACGATCCGATCGCGCGCGGGTTATTTTTGAACGGTTAAAGGCCGATTTGTTCCAACGTCTGCAAACGGCCCGTAACCCTAAAGAGGCGCTCGCCAATTTCGACACGTTTTTGCGTGGGTTGCCCGCGGGGGTGCAACTGTTTGCATTGTTTCAGGCCAACCCGCCGCTGATTGATTTAATCGTGGATATTTGTGGCACGGCCCCGGGGTTGTCGCGCTATCTTTCGCGCCATACGGCGGTGTTTGACGCCGTGTTAGATGGGCGATTTTTTGCACCGTGGCCCGGAGCCGTGGCCCTGGCCAAAGATGTGGCGGCATCTTTGGAAGATCTGGATTATGAACGCCAACTTGATGCCGCGCGCAGGTGGCAAAAGGAATGGCATTTTCGTATCGGGGTTCATCACCTGCGCGGATTGATTAAAGCAGACGAAGCCGCTGCCCAATACACCGATCTGGCGGTGGCCATATTGCGCGCTTTATGGCCTTGCGTGTGTGCACAGATTGCGCGCCGCCATGGCCCCGCGCCCGGTCGCGGGGGGGCAATCGTGGCCATGGGTAGCTTGGGCGCGGGGCGAATGACGGCGCAATCCGATATGGATTTGATCGTCATTTATGATGAACAAGATGCGGTTATGACCGATGGTCCCCGCCCCTTGGACCCACGCCAATGGTTCGCCAAGGCGACAAAGGCGTTAATCACCGCGCTCAGCGCCCCCACAGCAACGGGCAGATTGTATGAGGTTGATCTGCGCCTACGTCCCTCGGGTAGGCAAGGCCCCGTAGCCACCGCGTTAGATGCTTTCCGCCAGTATCAAATGACCGACGCCTGGACATGGGAACACATGGCCCTAACCCGTGCTTGTGTCGTGGCCGGTGCGGAGAGTTTACAAGCCGACATCGAGGCCATTCGCACCGATGTTATCCGCGCCAAGGCAGATGCCCCCCACATCCAGGCCGAGGTTCGCGCCATGCGGCAACGGATCATTGCCGCCGGGGGGGCCGATCACGCAGACAGCACTTGGGCCGTTAAAGATGGGGCAGGGGGGTTACAAGATATTGATTTAATTGCCCAGGCCGCGGCGCTGATGGCCGGTGTGCCCGATCGCGGACCCAAGGCACAGCTAACGGCAGGTGCGCAGTTTGGGTGGCTTTCCCAAACCGATCTGGAAACTTTGCTGCAAATCCACCAATCCTTCAGCCAGTTTCAACAAACCGCAGCACTTTTGACCGATGGCCCGTTAACGCCACAGGCCCTGGGCGCGGGCGGGCAGGC